>CAZPIR010000170.1:0-7857 GCA_964586085.1 uncultured Anaerolineaceae bacterium
CAAGTGGACGCGCTCGGTGACGAACCGGGTGTGCGCTCGAAACGGTACGCCGGCGAAAATGCCAGTGATGCCGAGCGCGTGATTTTTCTGCTCGCCAAAATCAAGGACGTGCCCCGCGAGCAACGCGTCGCGCGTTTTCGTTGTGCGATTGTCATCGCTTCGCCGCAAGGTGAGGTGCGTGAATGTGACGGCACGTGCGAAGGGGAAATCGCGTTCGAGCCGCGTGGCTCGAATGGATTTGGGTACGATCCAATTTTTTTGTTCCCTGAACGCGGTGTGACGATGGCACAATTGCCGAGCGAAGAAAAAAATCGCATCAGCCATCGCGCGCGCGCGGCGGAAGATGCGCGCGACTTGCTTGTGCGCTGGACGAAATAAAAAAAAGACTCACCGAGGATCACCCGGTGAGTCTTTTTTTTCGACGCGTATTTAGTTGTTGATGGGCGCGCTTGCAACTGCCGCCGCCGCTTCCGGCGAAGGCGGAATCTTGCCGCCCAGTACGCGTTCCATTGCCATGGTGTGACTGCACAAGCCATGCGTGGCAAAGTACCGACACCCGCACGACCAACGACCCAAATCAAACGCCACGGTGTACGTGTTGTTGTCTCCTTCGAGTTTCACTTCAAACCGCGTAAAAACCACGCGGCGGTCCGCCTCGGCGGCATACCGCTTGGCTTTTTCGATCTTGCCGTACATACTCGAATCCATCACATCCTCCTGGCTGGGTTTTGCAAAATAAAAAGCACCACACGCGTACAGACGCGTCTAGTGCCTGAAACATCTAATTTGTTCCCGTTGCCCTCGGGTGGAAACTCCGCTCATCTCTGTTTACTCTTCTCGCTAGAGAGTATATGCCGAATTGTCTGAAAAGTCAATGAAGCGAAAAGTGAATTTTTGCGAGCGCAGTACTTGACGTTATGCCCAGTGGCAGTATACTGTGAATGTAATTACAAATAGCCATTTCCCCATTATGCCAGACGTGAGGTTCACACATGAGTACTCATCCACTCGCCGGCAAGCCGGCTCCACGTGAAATGCTCGTCAATGTTCCACGACTCGTCTCTGCGTACTATGCCAATCAACCCGATGTCGCCAATCCCACCGAGCGCGTCGCGTTCGGCACTTCGGGGCATCGCGGCACATCGCTCGCCAATTCGTTCAACGAAAACCACGTCCTCGCGATTTGTCAGGCGATCTGCGAGTACAAACTCGCACAAGGTTATTCGGGTCCGCTCTACCTGGGAATGGACACGCACGCGCTTTCCGAGCCGGCATTCATCAGTGCCGTCGAAGTGTTTGCGGCGAATGGCATCAACCTTGTGATTCAACAAGGTCGTGGCTACACACCCACGCCGACGATCTCGCATGCGATTCTCACGTACAATCGCGGAAAAAATTCCGGCTTTGCCGATGGTGTCGTGATTACGCCGTCGCACAATCCGCCGGATGATGGCGGTTTCAAATACAATCCTCCCTCGGCGGGTCCCGCTGACACGACCACGACAAAAACGATTCAGGATCGCGCGAACGAAATTCTCAAGGATGGTCTGCGCGCGGTCAAACGCATTCCGTTCGAACGCGCCCTGCGCGCCGAGAATGTGCGCGCGTACGATTACGTTGCGCCGTACGTCGCCGACCTGGGCAACATTATCGAGATGGAACGCCTCGCGTCCGCCAAACTCAAACTGGGTGTGGACCCGCTCGGCGGTGCGAGTGTGGCGTTCTGGGAACCCATCGCGGAAAAATACAAACTCGATATGGAAATTGTGAATCGCTACGTTGACCCGACGTTTGGATTTATGACGGTGGATCACGATGGCAAAATCCGGATGGATTGCTCGTCGCCGTATGCGATGGCGGGATTGATTCAACTCAAGGACAAGTTTGATGTTGCGTTCGGCAACGACCCCGACACAGACCGGCATGGCATCGTCACGCGCAGTGCCGGGTTGATGAACCCGAATCATTATCTCGCGGTGGCGATTTCATACTTGTTCCAAAATCGCGCGGGCTGGCGCAAGGATGCCGCCATTGGCAAGACGCTCGTTTCGAGTTCGATGATTGACCGCGTCGCCGCAAACCTGGGTCGCAAATTGTCCGAGGTGCCGGTCGGATTCAAATGGTTCGTGGACGGTTTGCTCGATGGCTCGTTCGGTTTTGGCGGCGAAGAGAGCGCGGGTGCCTCGTTTCTCCGCAAAGATGGCACGGTGTGGACGACGGACAAAGATGGCATCATCCTGGATTTGCTCGCGGCAGAAATTACGGCGACGACCGGGCGCGACCCCGGCGAACATTATCGCGCGCTCGAACAACAATTCGGCAGTTCGGTCTACACGCGGATGGATGTGCCCGCCTCGCCCGCGCAAAAAAATGTGTTGAGCAATCTTTCGCCCGAAATGGTGCAAGCTGATCAACTCGCCGGTGAAAAAATTATTGCCAAGCTCACGCTCGCGCCCGGCAACAATGCGTCTATCGGCGGGCTCAAGGTTGTCACGCAAAATGGTTGGTTCGCCGCGCGACCATCGGGCACGGAAAATATTTACAAGGTGTACGCGGAAAGTTTCAACGGCGCGGAACATTTGAAAACGATTCAGAGCGAAGCGCAAGCGATTGTGCTTGCCGCGTTGAAAAATGCCGGAGTGTAGCGCGCGATGAAACCACAATGCGACCTGGTTGTCCATTCGACGCACGAAGCCGGGTGGAAAGTTGGCGGCATCGGCGCGGTGCTTGACGGTTTGCTCGGTCAGCCGGTCTACAATCAAGCGGTCAAGCGCACGATGCTCGTCGGCTCGTTTCATCAGCACGATGCGCTCGAAATCGAACGCTTGTATGCGCCGCGCAACGGATTCAAGGTGCGCTATTCAAGCGCCGACCATGTTCACGAGGTCGAACCGAAAATCGCGCGCGCGCTCGAACACATCGAATTGTTCTACCATGTTCGCGTGTTGTACGGCACGCGCAAGTTCGGCGCGTTCGAGCACGAAATTATTTTGGTTGACCCGAGCAAGATTATTTTGCAAATGGTCGCCGATTTCAAATTTTTCTTGTGGCAACAACACGGCGTCAACAGTTATCAGTACGATTGGTCGGACGAATACAATTGGTACGTGCGTGCCGCCGTCCCAGGTTTCGCCGCATTGCAAGCGATTGTCGGCGTGGGCGAATCGCCGCTCCCGCCGAGTGTGCGCACATCGAAAGCGCAACGCGCGGTGATGATTGCGCATGATTGGCTCGGCTTGCCGCTCGCGTTTGCCGCGCACCAGTCCCAGCCCGGCGCGTATCGCCGCGTGTATTACGCGCACGAAGTATCTGCCGCGCGTGGCTTGGTCGAGTGGCATCCGGGGCACGACACGCGATTTTACAACGCAATGAATCGCGCGCGCGAACAAGGTTTGTCGCTCGAAAGTGTGTTTGGCAGTCAGCGCGACTCGTTCAAGCATGCGCTCTTGATGGCGGCCGGCGGGTTCGATGGATTTTTTGCGGTGAGCGATTTGACGCTGGACGAGTTGCGTTTTCTCGCGCCGGAATTTTCGCATCATCCGCTCGCGTTGGTCTACAACGGCATTCCCAGCCCGACCATCACGCCGAAAGAAAAACAGACGAGCAAATCGAAATTGCTCGCGTACGCGAATGCCCTGCTCGGTTTCAAACCGACCTGGGTTTTCACGCACGTCACGCGTTTGATTCCAAGCAAATCCTTGTGGCGCGATGTGCGTGTGATGGAACAACTCGACCATTTGCTCACCGCGCTCGATGAAACGGCGGTACTGTTTACACTCGCGACTTCGGCACCGGCTGGCAAACGCACCGAAGATGTTTCGCGCTGGGAAGCCGAGTACGGCTGGCCTCTGAATCATCGCGCGGACAATGGCGACCTGTTCAGTTTTGAAGTGGATTATTACAACGCCGTGCAACAATTCAATCGCACGGCGCGCGCAACGAAAATCGTGTTCCTCAATCAATTCGGTTTTGGGCGCGACCGCTGTGGCACGCGTATTCCGGCGGGTATGGAATTTGCGGACGTGCGCAACGGGAGCGATTTGGAATTCGGACAATCTATCTACGAGCCGTTCGGCATCGGACAACTCGAACCGCTGGCGACTGGCGCGCTTTGTTGTGTGAGCAATGTGTGCGGTTGTGTCGGGTTCGTAAATCGAGTGGGCGGCTCGGATGCATCGAACGTGCTCGTCGCGGATTACATCACTTTACCTTTCGAATGGGGACGTCTCGAACTGAGTTCATTGCTCAACATCGCGCAGTACCAACGCGACCAAATCGAAACGCGCGAAGGCGCGCACATCGCGCAGGAAATTATTGCGCGTTTGCCGCGTACGAGCAAAGCGAAAAAAGAAATGCTCGCACAAGGTCAAGCGTTAAGCCAACAAATGTCGTGGGGCGTTGTGGTTGAGCAGGGTTTATTGCCCGCGTTGCAAAAATTATTCAAGGTGGAGGCATAGATGCCTAAAATTCTCGCGGTGATTATGGCGGGCGGCGCAGGCACACGCTTGTCCGTCTTGTCCGAGGAGCGTTCGAAACCGGCGGTGCCATTCGCCGGCAAGTATCGCATTATTGATTTCACGTTATCGAATTGTGTCAACTCGGACATTTTCGATGTGGACATTTTGACGCAGTATCGTCCGCACTCGCTCAACGAGCACATTGGCGTTGGCAAACCCTGGGACCTGGATCGCGCCAAGGGCGGCGTGCGATTACTGCAACCGTATCAAGGTCGCGGCTCGCAGAGTTGGTACGGCGGCACGGCGGACGCCGTGTATCAAAACCTGGATTACCTCCGCGAACGCCGCGCAAGTTATGCGCTCATCCTTGCCGGCGATCACATTTACAAAATGGATTATCGCGGCATGTTGAAATTTCATCAAGACAAGGACGCCGATTTGACGATTGGCGTGATGAACGTGCCGCTCGAAGAAACCGATCGCTTTGGCATCATGACCGTGGACGCGGATTGGCGCATCAACGCGTTTTTTGAAAAACCGAAATTGCGCGACAAGGGCACGCTCGCCTCGATGGGGATTTACATTTTCAACACCGATATTTTATCGGAACGGCTTGCCGCCGGCGCGCGCGAACACAGCGACCTGGATTTTGGCAAGCATGTGATTCCGAGCATGATCCAGGATTCGCGTGTGTATGCGTACCCGTTCGACGGCTACTGGGTGGATGTCGGCACGATTCAATCGTACTGGGAAACGACGCTTGCTCTGCTCGAATCGAAACCGGCGTTGAACTTGTACGACCCGGATTGGATCATTCACACCCGCAGTCAAGAAAAACCACCGGCTAATGTCGGACCGCAGGGCAAGGTCGAGCGCAGTCTCGTGTCGAATGGGTGCATCATTCGCGGACGCGTCGAACATTCGGTGCTTGCGCCCGGCGTGTATGTTGCGCCCGGCGCGGTTGTGCGCGACTCGATTGTGATGAACGATGTGTGGATCGGTGAGGGCGCAATTCTCGACAAGGTCATCGTGGACAAGCAAGCGGTGATTGGCACCGGCACCTTACTCGGCGCGGGTGACGATATGAAACCGAATGTCGCACAGCCGGATAAACTCAACACCGGCATCACGGTTGTTGGCAAAGGCGCGCACATTCCCGGCGGCTTGCGCATCGGGCGCAACGTTGTCATTCAAACCAAAGCGGTCGAGTCGGATTTTACTGCGTTCGATAGTAACGTGCCGAGCGGCGCGACAGTTGGAAAATAATCGAGAGGACACAATGGAAATTCTAGCCATGATTCTTGCGGGTGGTGAAGGCAAGGGCTTTGGCGTGTTGACCGCCAATCGTTCCGAACCTGCCGTGCCGTTCGGCGGCAAGTATCGCCTGATTGATTTTTCGTTATCGAACTGTGTCAACTCGAACGTTTTCAATGTCGCCATCCTGACCCAGTTTCAACCGCGCTCGCTCGTCGAACACATCGGCTTGGGCAAACCCTGGGATTTGGATCGCGCGCACGGCGGCGTGCGAATTTTGCAACCGTACCAAACGCATCGCGGCGACCTAGGTGCGTGGCAAGAAGGGACCGCCGATGCGGTGCGTTTCAATCTCGATTTTGTGCTCGAACAAAATGTGGATCACGTTTTGATTCTCGCTGGCGATCACATTTACAAAATGGATTACACGCCGTTCATCAATTTGCACATCGAAAAAAATGCAGACGTGACGATTGCCGCGCGCGCGGTTACGCCATCCGAATCCTATCGCTTTGGCATGTTGACGCTCGATGATCAAGATCGCGTGACGGCGTTTGAAGAAAAACCGAAACGCACGCACTCGGCGCTCGCTTCGATGGGGGTGTATATTTTTCGGCGTGAATTCCTGGTCGAGTACTTGCGCGGCGCCGGCAAGTCGCATCGCGATTTTGGACGCGATGTGATTCCGACGTTGGTTAACGAGGGACGCGTGTTCGCATACACGTTCCGCGATTACTGGGCGGATGTCGGTACGATTCAGGCGTACTTTGAAGCGAACATGATGCTGTTGAACGAAACACCGGCGCTCGATTTGTACGATCCCGATTGGGTCATTCACACGAAAAGCGGCGAGCGCCCCACCGCGTACATCGGACCCGATGCGCGCGTCGAAGGTAATTTGGTGTGCGATGGGTGTCGCATTGACGGCACGGTTCTGCGCTCGATCATTGCGCCCGGTGTTTACGTTGCGCCCGGCGCGGTCGTGCGCGATTCGATTGTGATGAACGATGCGGTGATTGGCGAAGGCGCAATCGTGGATCGCGCGATTCTCGACAAAAAAGTTCGTGTCGGCGCGAATGCGCGCGTGGGCGATTCGGATGACAACACGCCGAACGCACGCGCACCCGAACGACTCAACACCGGCATCACGGTCATCGGCAAGCACACGACGTTGCCGGCGAACCTGGTTGTTGGGCGCAACGTCGAGATTGGCGCGTACCTCAAGGAGAGCGCGTTCACCACGTCATCCGTGCCCAGCGGCGCGACGATTTAAGGTTATTGGTTGGTCGAGACGTTCGCGGAGCGTACAACGTCTTGATCAGTTTCGTCAAAGGAATTCCTCATGCCTGTTTTTGAATTTCACGTGTCACGCCAATCACGCGACCGCTATCAATTCGACAAAGTGTTGTTCGCGTTGAGCGGCAACGTGATCTTGCCGAATTTTCACGCGGCGCGCGTGTTTGCGCAAAAGATGAACGCGCAACGCGACCTGGTTCGTCATCCCGAGCGAACTGTGCGTGCGGGACAGTTGAACGCGATGGGTTTGATTGACGAGATTTTGCATTTCACCGTTGCGCAATATCGCCAGCAAGTCAACCCGCAAGCGATGAGCCACGCGCTCGCGTGGTTGAACGATAAACTGGGCGCGCCCGCCGTGGATGCCGCGCTCGAAAAATTTGCCGACGATTTTCCAAATGTTGCCGTGTATCGCGATCAGTTGGACGCGAAACAATTTTTGAACGGCGCGACCGATGGTATGCCGCATCGTCACGTCATCCTCGAAGAAATGTTGATGCTCTGGCTCGCGAATACCAATCCAGCTTTTTCCCCGTTCGGCGAATTGTTTGACGACACCGCGCTCGAACAGAACACGGTTTACCAATCACTCATTACAAACCTCTATGCTTTTTTTGATACGCAACCCAAGTTTGGTCCCGACCATCAAAACCTGATTGACCTCTTGCGTGCGCCCGCGCTCGCATTCCCCGATTCGCTCGAGGCGCAACTCGAATTTATTCGCGGACGCTGGAGCCAGGTGCTCGGCGACTATTTGCAACGCTTACTCAGTAGTCTCGATCTCATCAAGGAAGAACAGAAATCATTTTTCTTTGGCGGACCGGGCGAATCACGTGTGCCGGAATTCAAA
>CAZPIR010000171.1:0-7841 GCA_964586085.1 uncultured Anaerolineaceae bacterium
ATGGCGTGCCACACTCGAACGCGCGCTGGCGCTCGCGCCGGAACATTTGTCGGTCTACGCGCTCAAAGTCGAAGAAGATACCGGGCTGGAACAGCAAATCGCGCGCGGCAAGTACGCGAAACCGGACGATGACCTCGCCGCCGATATGTACGAACTCGCGCAAGATATGTTGGAGGCGGCGGGATATGTACAGTACGAAATTTCGAATTGGAGTTTAGATGTTGGAAATTGGAAATTGAAAGTTGGATTGCCAACCTCTAACCTCCAACCTCTAATTTCCAATTTCCAATCCCAACACAACCTGACGTACTGGCACAACGAATCATACCTGGGCTTTGGCGCGGGCGCGCACTCGTACGTGAATAACACGCGGTACTGGAATGTGTTGTCGCCCATCGAGTACATCGAACGCATCACGCGCGGACAAGACCCGGTTGCCGAACGTGAGAACATTGACCGCGACATTGAAATCGCCGAGACGATGTTTTTGGGATTGCGCTTGAATGAGGGCGTCGCGTTTAAAAAATTTACGCAGAGATTTGGCGAAGATGCGCGCGAAAAATTCGGCAAGGAATTTCGCGAACTGGTTGAGCGGGAATTGATCGAGGTGGATGACGCACACGTGCGCTTGACGCGACGCGGACGACTGTTATCGAACGAGGTGTTCTGGCGATTCTTACCGTAAAGTATACGTGAACGCGGACGAGCGCAGACAAGCGCAGAAAAAAATTAAAATCCGCATTCTCCACGTTCATCTGCGTCCCAATAAAAAAACCTGCTGGATTTTTTCCAGCAGGTTTTTGCGTGATTAACGTTTGGTGTATTGCTTGGCTTTACGAGCACGCTTGAGACCGGGTTTCTTGCGTTCCTTTTCACGCGCATCGCGGGTCAACAACCCCGCCTTGCGCAACGCGCCTTTGAAACCTTCGTCCGCCGCGAGCAGAGCACGCGCCAAACCGAGCGCGACCGCTTCGGCTTGACCTTGCTGACCGCCGCCGTTGACGAGCACGGACACGCCAAAGCGTGATTCGTTTTCCGTCACGCGCAGAGGTGACGTGACCAGGTCCATCCATGGTTGCAACGGAAAATACACATTCAATGGACGTTCGTTGATCGTGAAATCACCGGTGCCGGTAAAGAGGCGCACCCGCGCCACTGCCGCCTTGCGTCGTCCGATGCCTTCGTAATATTTTCCCGTCGTCATGGCTTGACCTCCAACGTCTTGGGTTGTTGCGCAATGTGCGGATGATCCGCGCCCTTGTACACTTTGAGCTTTTTGAACATGTCGCGACCCAGACGTCCCTTGGGCAACATGCCCCACACCGCTTCTTTGATGACGCGATCAGGATGTTTTTCCAACTGCTCGCGCAGAACGGTCTTGCGGAAACCGCCCGGGTAACCCGAGTGGCGATAGTAATATTTTTCCGCGAGCTTTTTGCCGGTCACGCGAACCTTGCCCGCGTTCAACACGACGACAAAATCACCACAATCCAGGTGCGGCGTATAAATTTTCTTGTGCTTGCCCTTGAGAATGCGTGCAATGCCCGAGGCAAGTCTGCCGAGCGTTTTGCCGTCGGCGTCAATGACGTACCATTCCCGAGTGATGTCTGCGGGCTTGGTGTTAAAAGTTTTCATCCTTCGCTCCGATGAATCGAATTGCTGATTTATTCGTTAGATCGTACTCGACTGCGACGAGGCACAACCCTTGCGGTGGCGCCGGTGGTCCTGCGCGTCGCTCTTGCGCGAGCACCTGGCGAAATTGCGTGAGGGTCATTCCGCCTTTGCCCACCATAAGCAACGTGCCGACGATACGGCGAACCATCCGATAGAGAAACGCGTTGGCTTGCAGATCCACCCACACGCGCGTCTCGTCGCGCTCGACATTTGCCTTGAACATTTCGCGCACGGTATTGTCGCCGTGAGGCGGCCTACCGAATGCGCCAAAATCATGCTTGCCGACCAGACACTGTGCCGCCGCGCGCATCGCCATCACATCGAGTTGCTCGGCAACATGCAGAGCGTAACGCTGTGCAACCGGCGACCGCGTCGGCTGATTCAGAATCGTGTACCGATACATGCGTGAGCGCGCACTGTACCGCGCCGAAAAATCGGGCGACACCTCGCGCAGACCACGTACCGCAATATCATTTGGTAAAACCGCGTTGAGCGCGCGTTCCAGAACCGGCAAGGGACGCTCCCAATGCGTGTCCCAGTGTGCGCCCTGCCCCAACGCATGCACCCCGCTGTCGGTGCGACCACCGCCGGTGATGCGACTTGTCTCGCCTGTAATCTTGTGTAACGCAGATTCCAGTTCGCCTTGCACGGTTCGTTGGCGTGCCTGAACCTGGAATCCTTCAAACTCGGTGCCATCGTACTCGACAAACGCGAATAGTCTCATCGTTGTCGTAATTACACGGCGCGATCAACCAACTCCATAATCACGATCGGCGCGGCATCGCCCAGGCGTGCGCCGACTTTGTAGAGCCGTGTGTAACCACCCGGCTTTTCCTTGTAGCGCGGTCCAAGCGTGTCGAACAATTTTTTCGCCACGTCGGGATCGGTGAGCGTGCGCATCGCCGTGCGGCGCGCATTGATGTCATTGCGCTTGGCGAGCGTGATCAACTTTTCGGCGTCGGCGCGAATCGCTTTGGCTTTCGCTTCGGTCGTTTCAATGCGCTCGTGGCGCAGGAATTCTGTGATTAAACTTCGGAACAAGGCACGCCGTTGGCTGGTGTTACGACCCAGCCCGCGTCCCGCGATACGATGTCGCATGTCTATACCTCTTCATTCGCGTCGGCGTCGGCGGCATCGGCATCGTCGCCATCTTCGTTCGACGCGAGCACGTCCGCCGGAGTTTGAATCACATCGAGATAGCCCTTGGCTTTCAAGCGTTCCTTCAACTCCACCAACGATTTGTCACCAAAATTGCGGATATTCTTGATTTCGTCATCGCCTTTTTTCAGGCGTTCCAACACTTCGCCGACCTTGATAATGCCGGCGCGTTTCAGGCAGTTGTACGCGCGCACCGAAAGTTCGAGGTCTTCGATGGGCGTATCGTACACGCGGCTGGGAATTTCCGATTCGGGCACCGCTTCAACTTCGGCTTCGCCGCCGAAACCGGAGACGAGACTGAACAGTTTGAGCAGTGAACGCGCGGCTTCGGTCAACGCTTCGCGCGGGGTGAGCGACCCATCGGTCGCCACTTCCATCACGAGGTTGTCAAAGTTCGTCATTTGACCGACGCGCGCCGGCTCGACACGGAAATTTGCTTTCTTGACCGGGCTGAACGTTGCATCAATCGGAATTTCGTCAATCGGCAACTTGCCGCGTTCTTCGGCGGGCGAGTACCCTTTGCCGCGCGCGACGACGATATCCATGTCAATCGCCGCGTCGTCGGAATCGAGCGTGAGCAAGTGCACGTCCGGGTTGATCAATTCAACCTGAGCGGGCAAGGCAATGTCGCCGGCGGTCACGTTGCCGCGTCCGCGTGCTTCAAGGTGCAAGCGCACCGATTGTTCCGTGTCGTGCAATTTGAACCGCAACTGTTTGAGATTCAAAATCAGTTGCGTCATGTCTTCTTTGGCGTGCGGAATCGGCGTAAATTCGTGATGGACATCCTCGACTTTGACCGAGGCGACGGCGGCACCGCTGAGCGACGCTAGCAACACGCGCCGCAAAGCATTGCCCAGTGTCGTACCATAGCCGCTTTCGAGAGGACCAATCACAAACTTGCCAAAACTTTTTGACGTGGCTTCTGCTTCAATCTTAGGCAGGACTGCTTCCACCAAAATCCTCCTAGCAAAAATTAGTTGAATAGCGCGATAGTGCAATAGTGCGACAGTAAGATTCCAACTAACGCACTAGGGAACTATCAACTATTGCACTAATTTTTACCGGCTGTAGTACTCGACGATCAGTTGTTCTTTCAGTTCGGTGTCAATCTGTTGACGCGACGGCAAACTGAGCACAGAACCGCTCCAGCTGTTTGCGTCGAACGAAAGCCATTCGGGCGCGCTGTGACGAAGTTTGCCCAACGACTGAAAGTACGGACTCTTGCGGCTGTTTTCCACAATCGAAAGTGAATCGCCGACTTTGAGCAACATCGAAGGCACGGTGGCTTTTTTGCAGTTCACTGTGAGGTGTCCGTGCAAAACCAGCTGACGCGCCTGGCGTCGGCTGGAAGCCAAGCCCATGCGAAACACCACATTGTCGAGACGAGTCTCGAGCACTTGGAGCAACGCCGCGCCGGTCACGCCGCTCGATTTGGCGGCTTGGGAGAAATAGCGGCGGAATTGGCGTTCCATCACGCCATAGATGCGGCGCGCTTTTTGTTTTTCGCGCAACTGCATCGCATAATCGCTTTGCTTGCGACGTCCCGCGCTGGTCGGTCCGTGTTGTCCGGGCGCATAGGCGCGCTTTTCAACCGAGCACTTGACGGAAAAGCAGCGCTCGCCTTTCAAAAACAATTTGACGCCTTCGCGGCGGCACAACGCGCAAACTGAACCAATGTACCGTGCCATTCAATCTCCTCGTATCCCAGGTCGCAGAGGTTTCTGCGACCTACCACAAAACAAAAATCAATATCGAGTTGAGCGCGCGCGAATTAGACGCGGCGTTTCTTGGGCGGACGACAACCGTTGTGCGGAATCGGGGTCACATCACGAATCGAGCGCACGCGGATGCCGGCTTGTTGCAAAGCGCGAATCGCGGCTTCACGGCCGGGACCAGGTCCTTGCACTTCTACTTCAACTTCACGCATACCCATGTCCAACGCGGTACGCGCGGTGTTTTGCGCAGCAATCTGCGCGGCATACGGCGTGCTTTTGCGCGAACCCTTGAATCCGCTCGCGCCGGCACTACCCCACGCCACCGCATTGCCTTGCGGATCGCTGAACGTCACAATTGTGTTGTTGAACGATGCGTGAATATGCACGTGACCAAAAGGAATTGATTTCCGTTCCTTCTTACCACCGCGGCGCGGCGCCATTGGCGCACGACGAGGCGCGGCTGAAGATTGGGTTGTTTTCTGTTCGTCCGCCATAGTCTCCTCTTCAACGCCCAAACAAAATTGTTTGGGCGTTTACATTCGTTGTTACTTCTTCGCCTTGGAGCGTTTGCGTCCGGCGACCGTCTTGCGCGAGCCACGTTTGGTACGGGCATTCGTGCGCGACCGTTGACCACGCGCCGGCAAATTGCGGCGATGGCGCAAGCCACGGAACGTGCCAATTTCCTGCAAACGCTTGATGTTCATCGCAACCTCGCGACGCAGATCGCCTTCCACCTTGTAATCGCGATCCAACACGTTGCGGATGCGAGCCACTTCGGCTTCGCTCAAATCCTTGATGCGCATTGCCGGATCCAATTGCGCCTTTTCCACGATTTCATTTGCGCGCACAGGTCCGATGCCATAAATGTAGCGCAGAGCAATGTCCACGCGTTTTTGTCGCGGCAGGTCTACACCAGCGATACGAGCCATGCTTCCTCCATCGAATCACCCCGAACAAACGAATCAATGCGTCATTCGTTTATTCGTTGATATTCGTTGACTATCCTTGTTTCTGTTTGTGTTTTGGATTTTCGCAAATGATGCGCACGACACCGCGTCGTCGGACAATTTTGCATTTCTCGCAACGCGGTTTCACCGATGGTCGAACTTTCATCTCGTCCTCCAGAATTCAGAATCCAGGATCCAGAATTCAGAATGAATCAATCCCTAATGCTTCTGACTTTGGATCACTGACTTCTGACTACTCTCTACAATCTTGTCAAAATTTCCGGCTCGCCGTCAGTGATTGCCACCGTGTGCTCAAAATGAGCCGAGAGCTTGCCGTCTTTGGTAATCACAGTCCACTTGTCGCGCAAAACGCGCGTTTCCCATTTGCCTTCGTTGATCATCGGCTCGATGGCAAGGGTCATGCCTGCTTTGAGCGCAGGACCGCGTTTGCCTTGCCGATAATTTGGAATCTGCGGCTCTTCGTGCATCGAGCGCCCAACGCCGTGCCCAACATATTCGCGCACCACCGAAAAGCCACGTGCTTCGGCGTAATCTTGCACCGCCCCCGAAATATCTTCGAGGAATTTACCCGGTCGCGCTTGATCAATTCCGGCATAGAGCGAACCTTCCGTTGCCTCAAGCAAGGTTTGCGCGCTCTTGGAAATTTTGCCGACCGCGAATGTTTTCGCGCTGTCGCCGACAAAACCGTTCAGCGTCGCGCCGACATCAATCGAGACAATGTCGCCATCTTGCAGGATGCGCTTGCGGCTTGGAATGCCATGCACTACTTCGTTGTTGATCGAGGCGCAGATGGATGCCGGAAAACCGCGATAACCCTTGAAGGTTGGAAACGCTTTGCGTTTGGTAATGAGCCCGTGCACAAATTCGTCTAGTTCGGCAGTCGAAACACCTGGCTTGACTTTGGTCTGCAGGGCTTCCAGTACTTCTGCCACCAACTGCCCCGCGAGTCGCATTTGCGCGATCTCGCTTTGGGATTTTAGAACAATCACAATGCTTCCACTATCTTGACAATATCCGTTTTAACAAAGTCAATTGTCTGTTCGCCATTTGTTTCGCGAAGCAAACCCACAGCGCGATAGTAATCAATCAGCGGTGCGGTCTGCGCGCGATACACTTCAAGCCGGTGCTTGACCGTTTCCGGTTTATCGTCCACGCGCTGTTCGAGCGACACGCCATCCTTGTCGCATTTGCCAGCGACCTTGGGTGGATTGGTCAGCAGATTATACACGGAACCGTCTGTAGGACAAAACCAGCGAGCGGACAAACGCTCAATCAGTATTTCATCTCGCACGTTGACTAAAAGTGCCGCACCCACGTGTTTGCCTTCTTTGGCGAACGCCGCATCGAGTGCTTGGGCTTGTGTCTCGGTTCGCGGAAATCCGTCGAACACCACACCTTGCGCGCAATCTGGTCGCGCAATCCGATCCATCACCATCCGAATCGTCACATCATCGGGAACCAGTTCACCCTTGTCCATGTATGATTTGGCGAGTACACCCAGTGGTGTTTGCTTGGATACATTCTCGCGGAACAAGTCGCCGCTCGAAACGTGTGCGAGACCAAACTTTTCTCGCAGGATCACTGCCTGGGTTCCCTTACCTGCACCCGGCGCACCGAGCAAAATCAAGTACGTTTGAGAACTGCTCACGGCTACTCCTCCACTCTGAGGTCGTGCTTCCGTAATTGAATCTACTTGATGAACCCTTCATAGTGGCGCATGACCAACTGCGCTTGCAATTGCTTCATCGTATCCAGCACCACGCCGACGACGATAAGCAAACCAGTACTGGTGATGATGAGCGAGGTTTGCTCGGTCACATCTTGAACCAGGAACGGCAGAATCGCAACCATACCGAGAAAGATGGCACCGACCAAGGTGATGCGCTGAAGCACACCATTCAAGTACTCTTCCGTCTTTTTACCGGGACGAATCCCAGGAATCGCGCCACCTTGTTGTTGTAGAACTTCGGGCAAATTCTGTTGGCGGAAAATGACATCAGTGTAAAAGTACGTAAAGCCAATGACCATCAAGAAATACGTAATCCAGTAGATGGGACTGTTCTGATTAAATGCACTCACAATCGCCGATGCCGCACCGCGCACCCAATCGTTGCCCGAGCCGGTAAAGTAACCGGCGATAACGCCCGGAAAGATCAAAATCGAGATGGCGAAGATGAGCGGAATCATGCCCGACGAGTTGACCTTGAGTGGGATGTGCGTGCTCTGTCCGCCGACCACTTTGTTACCGCGCACACGCTTGGCATACATCACTGGCACGCGACGTTGTCCTTCGTTGATGAAGATGATGCCTACGATGGTGATGACC
>CAZPIR010000172.1:0-2851 GCA_964586085.1 uncultured Anaerolineaceae bacterium
TATCCATCGGATCATACGCATTTGTAATTGCATTGTAACCATGCGTCCCCGCGCCGCACCCACCAATGTTGCCGGGATTCTTCCAGATGTTCGCCGCGAGATCGGGATGCATGTAATCCACACCCGAATCAATCACGCCGATGACAATCGAGGGCGAGCCGGTGGTAATTGCCCAAGCTTGCTCGGCTTTAATGTCCGCGCCTGTTTTACCGGCCGTGCCATTCACCGCTTGCCCGGAATTTTTCATCGCCCACAACATCGCATACTGCGCGTCGTTCGGCGAACCAGCCGCGTGCACAATATAATTCGGTTCCGCGTACAGCACGTTCGGATTGCGCCGATACTCGTCGAGCGCCTGCTCGACCGTGCGATTGCCCGCCAGTTTGATTACACGACCTTGAATGTGCGGCAGGTCGCGAATCTTGACATCGCCCTGTCGCGCTTCCATTCCAGCGATGTTGAAATCATTGACCTCAGTTTTGTACTTGACGATCAACTGCCCGCTCACATACGCCGGACGCGAACCTTGCGCCGATACTGTTTCGCTTGCACCCGACACAAGCAACACCAACAGCGCCAGCCCCATCAACAATCGTTGCACTTGAAAATGCCCGCTTGCTCGCCACATACGTACACCTCCACGAAAAAAACGGAGACGAACTTGATTGACGACCCCATCTAGTACAATAGGTCAATTTGGGCGTGTCAACAATAGCCCGAAAGGTCTAGCAAAAAACTTATTGGGCGTCGTTGGCAAGCGGGGTGCCGCGCTCGGCAAACCATGCCGCGCGCACTTCGGCGACGATGTAGAGCGAACCGGTCGCGCACACGACATCGCCGAGGCGGGCGCGAGATTGCGCCGCGCGCAGTGCGCTCATCGGGTCGGGGGCAATCGTGGCACTGATGCCGCGCTGGGCGGCGAGTTGGGCAATGTGCGCGGGGTCTGCCGCGCGAGCAGTTTGCGCGCGCGTGATCGTGAACGACGCGGCGTGGGGGAGCAATTCTGCCAACATGCCATCAATGTCCTTGTCGTTGGACGAGCCAAAGACAAAATGCAAACCGGCAGAGGGGAAAAAATCGCGGAGCGTGGAAACGAGTTGAAACGCGGAATCAGCATTGTGCGCGCCATCCACAATCACGTTTGGATCGCGCGAGAGCAATTCAAAACGTCCGGGCCATTCGACCTGATGCAAGCCGCGCTGAACCGCCTCGCTCGCAATCGTCAAGCCCTGCGCGCGCAAAGTTGCAATCGCGGCGAGCACAGTCGTCGCATTAGCGATTTGATGACGACCGAGCAAATGCAAATCCAGCAACTCGGCTTGGTCGCCGTGCGACCAGATGATCCGTTGCCCATCGAGCGTGCGCGTGTCCGCCGCAACATGATACGCCTCGTTCACAACCTGGAATGAATTATCTTGCGACACCATCGCCAACGGAACGTTGTGCGCCTGTGCGGTTGATTCGATGACGAGGCGCGCCTCGTCGGTTTGCGCCGCCGAAACCACCGGCACAGTTGGCTTGATGATGCCGGCTTTTTCGCGCGCGATCTTGGTCAGCGTGTCACCCAAGATTGCGGTGTGGTCGTACGAAATCGAGGTGATGACTGACACGCGCGGCGTAATCACATTCGTCGCATCGAGGCGTCCGCCCAAACCCACTTCGACCACGCCGATTTCAACTTGATGCGTGGCGAAATAATCGAACGCGAGCGCGGTGATAATTTCGAACGTGGTGATGTTGGGAATCGCGGCAATGATGGGTTTGATTATGGCAATGCCGGCGACGACCTCAGCGCGGGAAATCATTTTGCCATCCACGCGAATGCGTTCGCAAAATGTGTGGAGGTGTGGCGAAGTATACAAGCCGGTGCGATACCCTGCCGCGCGCAAAATGTTTGCAATCATCGCCGCCGTCGAACCTTTGCCTTTGGTGCCGGCGATGTGAACCGCTTGAAATCGTTGATGCGGATTGCCAAGCGCGGCAAGCAAATGCGGCATTCGCTCCAATTTCAAATTCTTTGGCACAGCCGCGCTGGCGGGTACAATTTCGTATGAGGCGAACGAGTAGAGATACTGAAGGGTTTCCTGGAATGTCATGCAATTTCTTCAACGGGCAAAAGTGAGGCGAGGTCATCGCCCAGTTGGCAAAACTATTCCCAGCCGCGCAAAATGCGTTCGAGCAAACGCATGTGATCGGTTTCTTCCGCAAGCAATTCTTCGAGGCGTAATTTCAAACCGATTTCGCCGTTCAACTCGGCTTGCTTGGCGCGTTCGCGATATTCGAGCACGGCTTCGCGTTCGAGCGCGAGGTCGCTGTCGAGCATTTGTTTCAGGTCTTTGGCTTCATTGATTTTCGGCGACGTGAGTTTGGGTGAGCCACCCAGGTTGACGATTTGATCACACAGGAACGCGACGTGTTTGAATTCGTCTTCGGCTTCGCGGCGCAGACTCGGCGCAACCGTCATCGCGCGCACGCCGAGCAGAACCGACGACTGGTACATATATTGCAGAGCCACACGCAATTCTCGCTCCAAATCACTTTGCAAACCTTCGACCAATTTTTGTGTTTTACGATCAGCCATTTTTTCTCCAAGTCAGATTTTAGATTTCAGATTTTAGATTCGCCTTCCGTCCTCCGTCCTTTACACATCCACCCACTTTTTTTCTTGCGACGAGCACCGAATCGCTTGGACGAGTCGTGCCGATTCAACGCCATCACGGAAATCCGGAAACGGTTTTGCGTCGGCGACGTTGTTGATTTTCGCAACCACGCGCTCAAACAACTTGACCATGCTCCACATCAACGGGTCGCGCGGATTGTCGCCAAGTTCGAGACGCTTGGGAAGCGGCAG
>CAZPIR010000172.1:2861-7815 GCA_964586085.1 uncultured Anaerolineaceae bacterium
GCAGAACCATCATCTCGCGATCACCCTCGCGCATGCCCAGCAAGCCGCCGCCCTGCACAACGAGCGAACCCGTCGAGCCGTACGCGCCAATCGTCCAACCTGGGTCGTAACGCGCACCCGAAATGAAATTGACCAATGCCTGACCGCCGCGCGCAAATCGCAACACACACCAGAACGCATCGTCGCCGGTCACTGTCTGCACATCTACGCCGTCGCCTTTTTCTTTTGCGCGCTTGATCGTCGCGAAATGCGTTTGGCGTTCTGCCAACACCGCGCTCACGTCGCCAAACCACCAGCGCAAAATATCGAAAAAGTGCAAACCCAGTTCCATCAAAATGCCGCCGCCGCGCTCGTCATCCGAAGCCCAGTTGCCATGTTCGCGTCCCCAGGATTCTTCGAGCGTCATCGTCACATCCACGCGATGCAACTTGCCAAGATATTCTTCGTCAATCAATTCTTTGGCGTAGGCAATCGCCGGCAGATAGCGCATTTCAAAATCGAGCGCGTCAAGTACACCGCGCTCGCGCGCCAAAGCCAACAGCGCGCGCGCCTCGCGTTCATCAATCCCAAGCGGCTTTTCGCAAATCACATGCTTGCCCGCTTGAATCGCCGCGCGCACCAAATCCGCTTGCGTGTCCGGCGGGGTGGCAATGCTAACGAGGTCGAGCCCAGATTGTGCGAGCAACTCGCGTGCGTCGGTGAATGCTTGCGGAATTTTGTATCGCTGAACCAGATCGTTGACACGTGACTCGGTGCGATCACACACCGCCGCAATCTCAACACCACGCACGCGTCGAAATGCTTCGATCTGGAGTTGCCCCCAGCCCAAGCCGATGATGCCCACGCGCACGGGTTTCATTCTTCAAATCCGAATTTGAGCGAGTCGTCATTCGCTATGTTGATGAGCCGCTTGACCGGTTGACGCACCCACAAGTTCAACACGTCCACCTCGTCCACTTTTTCCAAGCGCGCGCCGATAATATCCACCTGACGACGCAACCCATCCATCTGCCGATAATCGAGCCGAATCGGACGATGCTCGGTCCACGCGCGATTGCACCGTTCCATCAACTCGGCGCCCTTGAACGAACGCACCTGGCACGCGGCAATCAAGTAAGCCGAGCTACCTTCCAACACAGACAGCGACCAGGGATCCATCACCATCCGAAAATCCGGCGTCGGTCCCTCGATAATCGTAATCAGTTCCGGTTCGATTGATTGCGTCACTTGTTACTCCAATCTAATTCAGGTTTCATCACGCGCGTTTCACCAGCACTGCACCCAACCCGGCACTCGCCAACAAATCGAGTTTGCGTGTGGCGCTTGCGTAATCCGGGGATTGAAATTCGAGGTGCGGGTCAATGCCGGATTCTTGTTCGTCGAACACGCGCACTTCGCCCATGCCCGCGTTCGCGCGCACGCGCACGGCGAGGTCGCTTGGCACGATCACGCGCAGTTCGCCCACGCCGTGCGATGCCTCGACTTTATTTTCGCCATCCGGAAAAACAGCGCGCGTCAGATCAATCCGCGCTTCACCAATGCCGTGCGAAAATTTTTCGCGGCGAATTTCTTTGCCGGCGAGATCAAGATGATATTCGCCAATGCCGCCAAAGGTTTGATCGCCATGTTGACCGCGCGGCATCACGGCGCGCGCGATCATCCATCCGCCAACCAAAATCAAAAACAAGGGACCAAGCATGTCCCAACGCAAAACAAAAATGTTGAGATTACCCAGCAAAAAAATCACGCCCATCACAATCAAGAGCACAGCGCCAAACGCGGGTCCCGTTCTCACTTTGCCTCCTGTAATTTGACGAGCACACGCTTTTCGCGCATCTGCACAATTTGCGCGTGATGATCGAGCGTGTGTTGATAACTGTGAAGCGCAATCCATTCGAGCGAAATTTTGCCAAACGCCGGATGCGTCGCCCAGTTTGCCCAATCGTGGTCGGTGGTTTTGCGCAACACCGCCACTAATTTGCGATGCGTCGCGCGAAATTCGCGGAGCATTTTCTTGAACGGTTCGGCGGCAGAATAATGTTCGCGATGCCACACATCCTGGTCGAACGAAGCAACGTTGGAATACGCTTCTTTGGCGATGCGTTGCGCGCGAACGAGAAAAGCATGATGCTCGGCATCGCGCAAGTGCGCGACGATTTGATGAATGTTCCATTCGTTCGGCGCGGGCGCGGTGTGAATTTCCTCTTCGGAAAACAAAGCGAGATACGCGACAAATTCCTCGCCGCTCACTTCAAGATGATCAATTAAATTTTTGTACGCGCGTTTCATGGTCAGTCCTCCGAATTCACTCGCGGCATTATAAACGCAGTGCTAAATCACTGTCAAACGAGTACGCGTTCACGGCATCCGCACAAAAGCGGAACCGTCCCAGCGAAAAACTTGGCGCGTCGTTTGACGCGTCGTCGTCCGCTCCAGGTTTGCCAAGCCCTGATCGTCTTTGGCGTACTCGATGCGCGTCGTCTCGACGATGATTTCATCAAAGCCATCGTGGTCGAGGTCCGCAAGCTCAATCGCCGAATCGGCTATCGCGTAGGCGGCTTGATTGAGCGCACTCGTGTTGTCCATGCCGATGCCCGCCGACCACCGTTCGACAAATTGTGCGTCGTCCCACTGATAGAGAAAACCGGCAATCGTCGTAATGCCCATCCGCGAGGCGCGTGTAACGATGAGCAATTCGTTCTGCCCATCGTGATCGAAATCGGTTGCCTGCTCGATGGTCATTTGGAAAACCAACGGGGAAAAATCGGCGTGCGAAAGAAAAGCGCGGTACGCAGGCACGACCTTGCCATCACGTTTTTCAAACAGCACGAGGAACGAACTCATCGGCGCATATTTTTGCGCGAGGTCGGGCGTGAGATGCGGCGCTTGATGCGCGACAATCGTCGCCAACTCGGGCGCGACACCTTGAACGAACTGCCCTTCTGCGCGCGAAGTAATCCACAATTGCCACGCGGTGTCGTCATTGACTGTGAACGCATCTGCGAACGGTGCAAGTTTGAGATCGGGGAACAGGGTATTCAACAACGCGCGCGAATCCACACGGTCGAATTGGTGCGGGCGCGGCGTGCGCGAGGGCGCGACGACAAGCGGCGGCGGAGTGATACTGGGTCGCGGCAGGATGGGCACAGGCGAAACCAGCGTCACGCTTGTCGGTGCACGCGATGGAATCGGCGAGGCGACAAGCATGACGGTCGGCGCGAGCGTCAGCGTGGGCAACACCGTCGGCGTGGCGCACGCAACCAGCCACAGCAACAAAATCAAACCGCTCGCTCCCCACATCGCACGCGCCATTGCGATTTACTCCAAGACCCGCAAGGTTTTGGGAAACCAGGCGGGTCTACATTTCAAAAAACTATTTCTTGAAATAATCCGCGTTCTTTTGGATGAACGACTTCCATTGTGCCGGCACATCTTCGAGCGGATAGATTGCGCTGACCGGACATTCGGGCGCGCACGCGCCGCAATCAATGCACTCGTCCGGCTGGATGTACAACATTTCATCCGAGTCGGTGCCGTGAATGCAATCCACCGGGCACACGTTCACGCACGCCTTGTCCTTGACGCCGATGCATGGTTCAGTAATTACGTAAGCCATCTGTCCTCCATTTTCGATTTTCGATTGTCATTTCGAGAAACGCAGTTTGCGACGAGAAATCTCCAAGCGAGTGGGAACGCTTCGCGGCGCTTTGCTCGAAATGACATTTTATAAACCTTGATAATGCACACGCGGTAAATTATTCAAATTGATTTCACCGATGCGTTCGGCGCCGAGCGATTCAACTTGCGCGAGAACCTGGGATGCTTCAGCGACGAGTCGCTCAACATCCACACCCATACAGCGCGGCGCGTACGGACGCAGATAGGTTATACCTCGCGTTAGCACTTTAATCGCACCGGGATAGTTGCGGCGCGTGAGATGATGCAAGCCCACACCCACTTGCAAAATTCCTTTGTAAAAATTGCGAATGCTCTCGTCCGTCTCCGCGCGCCAAATCGCTTCAAGCGTTTCGTGCTGATGCCAGTACTCGCCGCGATTGAATTGCTCGAACGCGTGAATCAGTTCGGGCGCGGGGCGCTCAGCGCTTCTGTTTTCGATTGCGTTCATATGTTGCGCGGTACGCTTTTTCCCGCGCCGGGAAACCAACCACGGCAAACAGGCTCAACCCGAGGGACATGAGGAAAAAGAAAATTAAGGCGGACACCAACTGGTCAGTTGTGATCGCGATACCAAGCGCCATAATGCCAGTCATCCACACGCGCACAGCGATCTCGCGATTCAACGAGGCTTTGCCGGTTTTTGCCGTGTATTGTTGATTGACCACGGCGGGGACAGCCATCAACCCAGCCAGGATCAATAAAAGCCACCACTGTTCCATAATTACTTGGCGCCTTGCTTTTGAAAATCACGGTTCATTCTTTTGCGTCTCTCCTCGTACATCGCACGATAGGTTGATTCGGTCACAGGATACCTGTACTGTGCCCACGCTCCCATTCCAATTATGAACGAAGCAAAAAAGCATACAGGCATCCACCAATCACGAGACTGAATTTCAACTATAACAAACATAACCAGAAATATCCAAACTCGAACAAGCACTTCTCTCCTGAGCGATGTTTTCCCAGTTCTTGCGGCAACATACGCATTGACAAGAGGTACGCTTCCTAGCAAGATAATTATACCAACAAAGGGTAGCCAAGATTCCATAGGTTTGCCTCCGCTAAATTTTTTCAATGCACACGTGCGACAATTCCATCCATTGCCGCTGTTGCATCGCCATACGTCCGAAAAAGAAATGCCGACCTGGTCCCATCGCGGTGTAATTGTTGTCAATCCACGCAACGAAACCCAAGCACACACGCGGCGGATTGGCGGCGCGCGCAATCCCCACATCGTCCACAAAATAACGCGCCTCGTTTTCGCGCCAATCAATCC
>CAZPIR010000173.1:0-1390 GCA_964586085.1 uncultured Anaerolineaceae bacterium
GTGTCTACAATCAAATGATTTGGGACGGCGTGGTCACAGTTTGCTCGTACCGCGCAGGCAAGTAAGACGCTCTCTAAAAATGCAACGCGACGGAAGAAATTCTTCCGTCGCGTTTTTTGTTTTCACAACTCCAACACCTTTTTATCAAATTATACGTTTGGAAAACATACCCCAGAGAGATTATTGCGTATTCCTCAATAGACTAGACCAAAGCAGATCATTATGCCATTCGTTTCAATTGGGATAATGATCCAAAATTCAGGAGGAAAGAAATGCAAACCGTTCGTCTCATCGCGATCCTTGTACTCGCGATTGTCATACTTGCCGCTTGTGCACCCGCACCAACCCCCACACCGGTGCCAACCCCGGTTCCACCGACAGCGACACGTGTACCACCCACCAGCACGTCGGTTCCGCCTACAGCAACGGCTGTGCCACCAACCGTTGCTCCCACGGCAGTCCCAGCCACTACCACCCCAACCCGCCCACCAGCGGCAACCGCAACTGTCGTTCCACCTAGCCCGACACCGGTGACCAAAGCCGCTGTACTCGCACTCAATCAAACGAGTCTCGGAAAAATCATCACCGATGGCGCCGGTATGTCGCTATACATGTATCCGCCGGACACACGCGAACCCAGTGTCAGCAATTGTTACGATGCATGTGCGCGCGCATGGCCTCCGCTACTCACCGCCGGCAAAGCGGAACTCAAGGGCACCGAGTTAGAGGCCAAGCTCGTTGGCACAACCACGCGTAAAGATGGCACGACCCAGGTTACCTACAATGGTTGGCCGCTGTACTATTGGAATCGCGATAAAAATCCCGGCGACGTGCTGGGTCAGGCAGTCGGCGACATTTGGTGGGTGATGACTGCAGATGGCGGCATCATCACTTCGCCGGTGACCGTCGCATTCCAACTGCCGCTTGGCGCGGGACGCGATGGCGATCAAAGTGGTACGGTAACACTCACTTCGCGCGGTGCAAAAACGGATGTGGCGATCAACGTCAAAGCAGGTCCTGCCGGCACCGCGCAACCTGCGCACATTCACGAAGGCGCGTGCCCGGCTCCGGGCGCAGTCAAGTACCCCCTCACGAATGTCGTAGACGGTAAATCCGTCACATCGCTCGACGTGACACTCGCCGATTTGCTCAAGGGCGGATTTGCATTCAACGTACACAAATCTGCGGCGGAATCTGCTATCTATGTTGCGTGCGGCAACGTGCCGCAAGGCACTATGGTGAAAATCGAAAAAGGTCGCGATGGCGATCAGAACGGGACAGCCGTGCTCTTGTCGCAAGGCGCCAAGACCGAAGTCAATCTGTTCATCAAACCCATCATAGGCATTACCGTGCGGAAATGGTATGGCCGGAAGATGGCAGATTGGGGCAA
>CAZPIR010000173.1:1400-7809 GCA_964586085.1 uncultured Anaerolineaceae bacterium
AAGCCCATGCCTGGCGTGCCCCAGCCCGCGCACATTCACGAAGGCGCATGCCCGGCTCCGGGTGTAGTCAAGTATCCGTTGACAAATGTAGTCGAGGGCAAATCCAAGACAGTCGTGGATGCGACGCTCGCAGACTTGCTCAAAGGCGGACTCGCGGTCAACGCGCACAAGTCTGCCGCAGAAGCAAGCAAGTACGTTTCGTGCGGTGACTTGAAGTAAAACACAAAGACCTGCCAAGTTTTGTAAACCTGGCAGATCTCGAACAAAAACAATCCCGAAGGAGTTTTCCTTCGGGATTGTTTTTTTATTTGAGCGTCAACATATATGCAACCAGGTCTTCAATTTGTTGCGGCGTCAAATCTTTGGCGTACGTTTGATCCATCGCGCTCTTGCCATCCTTGGAACGATACGCATCATTCGTCGCCACAATGTAGATATTCGGGTCAACGATGGATTCGCGCAAGTACTCAGCGGCAGTTTTCGCATTGCCTTTGTACGCCGGCGATTTTAGCACTTGCTCGGCGACCGTCACGATATTGCCCAAGTTCGGCGCGCTATCCTCGCCTGGTCCCGGCGAAGGACGGTCGGGATAATGGCACGAATGGCATTCGATCTTGGACGCGCCAAACAATTTTGCGCCGCTCGCCGCGTCACCCTTGAGTGCCGTTGTCGTCGTCGAAGTAGACGGCGTGCCTTTCAACGTCAGCATGTATGCAATCAAGTCTTCAACCTGTTGCGGCGTGAGTGTTTTGGCAAAGGTTTGATCCATCGCGCTCGAACCATCTTTTTCGCGATAGTTATCATTCCCCGGCACAATAAAAACGTTCGGCGAAAGAATAGATTCGCGCAAATAGTCGGCGACGGTTTTCGCTTTGCCGGTGTATGCTGGCGATTTCAAAACTTGCTCTGCCTTGACGGCAATGTTGCCCAAGTTCGGTGCTGTGTCTTCACCCGGACCCGGTGAATTACGGTCGGGATAGTGACACGCATTGCATTCAATCGGCGACGTGACAAAAACCTTTGCGCCATTCGCCGCATCACCCTTGAGTTGCGCGGCTGGCGCACTTGTTGCTGATGCCGCGACAGTTGGGGCAGGGGTGTTAGTCGGCGACACACGCGTGGCAGTTGGCGAAACCTGGGTCGCCGTCGGCGGCACCAGGGTTGACGTGGGCGGCACGGGTGTATTCGTCGGCGGCACGCGCGTGGCAGTTGGGGGTATCGGCGTTGCGGTCGGCGGCACCGGCGTGGGTGTCGGCGGCGCGGCACATGCAACGATGAGCGCGAGCGTACACAACACAATGCTTGCGCGGATGAACACTTGAAACATTATTCCTCCTTTTCGATTATAAATGTCCGTTATAAATTACTACGCACACAAGACGAGGCAGGTTTTTATTCTTTCCATTTGCCGCGTTCTTTTTCGACCCACGCAAATTTGCGTTGAAGCGCCGACGTGTACAGTCGCTTCCAATCGTAGCCAACATGATCGCCCCAGGATTTGTAAACGCGCGGGTCAATATAATTTTTCAGCGACGTGCCCAGGTTGTAATCGCGTGTTTTCTTGGCGAGGTCGAGTTGCAAGGTCGCGCGCTCGACACGTTCCTCAAAATTTTTCTGTGCGACGAGCGGCGCTTGCTTGGCTTGTTCGAGTGCGGCTTTAGCTTTAGTGACACGCTCCTCGTACAACTCGGGCGCGTGCGCCAATTCGTTCTGTGCCTTTTTAAGCGCGGCTTCGGCTTGCGTGATTCGTTTACCCATCCCGCGCGTTTTCGTGCGCTGATTTTTTTGCGCGGCTTCTAACTGTTTGCGCGCCGCGGCGATGCGCGTCTTGAGTCGTTTGAGTTTTGCCTCATGGGTCTTTTTCGTTTCGGCGAGCAATTTGCGCGCGTCGCGCAAACGTTTCTCGTGTTGCGCCAATGCCTTTTTATTTTCCGGCTTGTCTTTCTTTTCGAGTGTGTCGAGTGTGGATTGCTTTTTCGCAATCGCTTCGTGCGCGGCGGCTTGCATCGGTTCTTGCGCGGCGAGCAAATGGTCAAGCGCGGCTTGCCGTTCCTTGATTTGTTTTTCGAGTTGCGGGAAAGCGGCTTGCTCGGCTTGCAGTTTTGCCAACGCTTTTTCGCGCGCGGCAACCTGGGCTTGGAGTTTTGCCGGGTCGGGTTTGGCGGCAGTAATTTTTTCGAGCGCGCGCTCACGCACCGGAATTTGCGCTTCAAGTTTGCTCACATCCGGTTTTGCCGCGCGCAATTTTTCCGTTTCGATTTCGCGTTTGGCGAGATTCTCTTCCCAATTTTTCGGCGGCGTGCGTTTGTGGTTACACACAATCGCCGCGTTCAAATTGGCGAGACGCGCCGCGTAATCCTTGACGTGCTGGGGCGCATCCGGCGTCACCGCTTGCTCAATCAGTTTTCCGCGCACAGCTGTCGTCGCGTGGTACGTGCGAAACACTTTGGCGGTCAATCCTGGGACAATACCGGACAAGAATTTATTAATGTGCCCTGAATCCACCTTGTCAAAAATTTGCTCGTTCGGTTGCTTGCCACGCGAGAGGTCAACCAGGTTGCGCGCGAGTGGTTGCTCTTTTTCGTCGAGCGCAATAGATTTTTCCCAGAGCACGCTGTCCTTGCCAAGAAAATTGAAATCGATTTTTTCCGCGCCGACGTGCACATGCTCGACACGCAACGTGGACGCACCAACCGTGTCGGCTTCGTCCTCGTCCTTTTCGTCGCCGACACGCATCGCGAGCCGGTCAATCAGATAACAGACGGTCGCGAGTTGACGCTTTTGCATTTCGGCGACGTGAATGCGTGCGAATTTCTTTTCCAAATCTTCGAGTGATTTATTAACACGCGCAAGCTCATTTTCGAATTTACGCCGACCTTCGGTGTCACCGACCTGGGTCGCACTGAGAATTTTTTCTTCGAGCGATTTTTTCTCGGCAAGCAATTTTGCGCGTTCGCGTTCGATGCTCGCCGTGTGCGAATCCTGAAATGCCATCAACTTGCGAATCTCGTCACGCACTTTTTCAACGCCTGACGCGAGTTTCTCGGCTTTGAGATATTTTTCCTTGTCGCGTTCCTGCCGCAAATGCGACGAGTCCGCTAGCCACACGTATTTTTGTTTTTTGGAAAGTTTATCAAACCAGGTCGCAATCCACATCGAATCGTGCTTGTGGTCAATCTTGCTCCAGGCGTGACCTTCGGGTGCTTCGGGGATTGGCGCATCTTCATCAAGATTGAGTGTCACGTCTTCCGGTTGCACGCGACCTTTCCACTTGCCGCGCAATGGATGCGCGCCGCGTCCCATCAAAATTCCCGGCGGCTCGACGAGGTACGCGCCAATTTCAGTTTGCATATCGTCAATCGTCGCGTAACCGAATTTCGCTTTCAATTCATCGCGGGTGATTTTACGTTCGGCGGCACGTTGCTTTTTTTCTTCGTCGGAGAGATTCGCCGTTTTTTCACGGTCGGCAATCGCGTGGAGTTCACGCCAATCAATATCATCAAGCGTAATATTTTGCTGTTCGACCGTGAGCGTGGTTTTGAAATCGTCCAAGAAATTTTTTTGAAACACGGCGTCGTGAACATACGGCGTGTCTTTTTTCTTTGCCCACGCCATCAACATTTCTTCTTGGTCTTTAGTGAGTTCGACGAGTTGACCTTGGATACGAACTTTTAATTTGCGAAATTCATAATCTGGCGGAAACGCGACACCGTTATGCCGCAAGGTTTGCCATTTCAAGACGCACAACTCCTCAGTTAGCCACAGAGAGACAGAGAACACTGAGAAAATTTTGGTTTTTCTCCGTGGCTCAGATTGCAAACAAAACCCGTTTTCTCTGGGGAGGAAACGGGTTTCCAACGACGCGGATTATACCGCAGATTTTTTTCCTTTACAACCGCGCATACAAATCGAGATGTTGCCGCGCGATTTTATCCCACGTGAAATGCTGGGCGAGTTCGCGCGCGCCGGCGCCGATTTTCGCACGCAATGCCGGCGATGCCATCGCGCGCTGAATCGCCTCGGCAAGCGCGCCCGGATTATCCGGTGGCACGAGCAAACAATTGATTCCGTCTTGAAGCGCTGGCAGTTTGCACGCCGATGAATCTGCGTCGGTCGTCGGTCGTCGGTCTGCCGTCGTCGTCACAATCGCACACCCATGCGCCAACGCCGCCATCAACGTTCCGCGCCGATACGATGCGCCATCGCGATACGGCAACACACACACATCGGACGCTAGAAAATTCGCCGTGACAATTTCATCGGGCGTAAAGTCGGTCCACAACACGCGCTCGGTCAGACCTAGTTCCGCGATGAGCGATTTCACTTTGGCGAGGTACGCGATATCGGTTGGGTCGCTTGCGCCAACCTGCCCGCCAATCATCAACAGTTTTGCATTCGGCACACGCACGAGCGCGCGCATCAAATCCTCGCCGCCCTTGCTCGCGTTGAGAAAACCAAAATAGCAGAGAAGCGCTTCGTTCTCGCGCACGCCGAGTTGGGAACGCCAAGCCGTTCGTTGGTAGTTGGGTGGTTGGGTAGTTTGGACGTTGGAGCCAATCGGGATTAAAGTTAATCGTTTCAAGTTCAAAGCTAACAGTTGTTGATGATCTTCGTCGTTCGTGGCAACGACTGCATCGCAACCGCGCGCGAGTTGATGCGTGACCCAATCGCGCACGCGACCGGCTTTGGGGAAGAGATATGGCACGCGCAAATCGTGGAACGTGACTGCAAATTTTGTTTGCGGGGATTTTAGAAAACGCGGCGCGAAATTGATCGCGGGATGCATCGCAAACGCGCCGGTCTGATACTGGATATGTGCGATGTCCGGTGCAAACTCACGAATTGTCTTGGAGATAAGACGCCAGCTCGACCAATCCCATTGTTCTATCGTCGGAAAAATTCTGAATCCTGAATTCTGAATTCTGAATTTTGCTTTCGTCGAAGTCAGGACACCGACCTCAGACCCCAACGCGACGAGGGCGCGCGCAATTTCTTGCGTGCACGCGCCCACGCCGCCTTGCATCGGGGGAAATTCGCCGGTGATGAACAGAACGCGCACGCGTCAACTTTCCGCAATGACAATAATCTTGTCGGCGGCAGAAAACTCAACCTTGTTCGATTTTGCCGGGTTGACCACGACGCCGTACGATTGGTTCGCGTCGTGCGCGTCGCGTTTCAAACGATAACCGATTGCAACCTCACCACGCCGTCGCGCCGTTTCGACAATCGTGTAGAAATTGATTGGCGTGCCAGGTTTCACATAATCCGTGGCGGGTTTTAAATAAATCTCTGACCCTTCGGGATCGAACAAATCAGCAAAGACCGCATTGAGATGTTTGTTCTCGGAAACCTGGGACAGCATCAAACTGATCAGTTGATCGCTGACAATGAAATCATCCGCGCGTGTGACTTCGGCAAGTTCGCGATTGCGGACGTCGAGCATTTCGCTGACAATGGACAAGTCCTTGCCAAGATGTTCGCTCATATCGCGCAAGTGCAACAGCGTGATGAGCGTTTGCGCATCGGCTTGTTGTTCGTCGAGCGTGTCCGAGTAACTGAGGACGATGATGTGATTGTACGACGCCGCGTCAAGCGCATCAAGCACCTTGCGGTCGGTCGTTTCGTTTTGATGAAAGGCCACGACTTGGTTCTTGGTCTCGTCGAGTTCGTTGACAATGTTCGGCACATTCGCGACCACCGTCGTTTGCGAGCCGGCGGCAACGTAATGATCGAGTTCGCGCACAATCGCCGGACCGCGATGATTCCATCCCAGGATCAAGGTGCGCTCGGGCGTGGGCGCGGCAGATTGTTTCAGTTGCATTGCATTTTCTTCCACGCCGAGATTCGTTTGCCCGCTCAATTTGATCGTGTCATCGTCCGCCGAAATCGCTACGATTTTGTCGCCGGCGAGCACGCGCGTGTCCATCGGCGGATTCAAACGCACCGTGCCATCTTTCGACTGCACGCCAATCACCGCTGACGCTTCGTACGCAAGCAATGCCGAGCCAAATGCTTTGCCGACCAGCGCCGGTTCTTCTTTGAAATAAATTTCGTCGCCGCCAAAGTTGAGCAGTTCAGTGTAGATGACCGAAAGACCGGACTGGCGGCACGTCTGCACCGTGATGCGCGAAATCAAATCGCCGACGAGCACAACCTGGGCTTCATCGCGCCCAACCATCTTGGCAACTTCTAGATTTTTCGCATCGCGAATTTCGGCGACGATGTGGTACTTGTTTTGCTTGCGCTTGGGATTGTTGGTGATCGCCAAAATCGTTTTGATCACATTCGTGTCAGGATCGTCCACTTCGGGCGCGAGGACAATAATCGAACGCGCGGAATGCGGGTTGACGATTTCCAGGTCGGTTGGATCGAGCGGACTGCCGGTGCGACAGACAACGTGCGTGCGACC
>CAZPIR010000174.1:0-7777 GCA_964586085.1 uncultured Anaerolineaceae bacterium
TGTAATGCGCGCGGCAGAGTGTTCTTGAGATCAAAGTGCGCGCCGAAAATGTTAAACCCGGCATCGGCGAGCGCGCGCGAACATGCCGCGCCGAATCCGCTCGATGCGCCGAGAATCAATGCCCAACGTTCTTGTGCCATTCTTCCTCCCTAAAAATTATGATGCGTGTGATTTTGCGTGACTGAGATAGAGCGCGCCCGCCACGAGCACGATGCCGACGGCGAGGTAGAGTAGTTCGAGCGGGTTGCTATATTTGAGTTCGAGTGCGTACTGGAAAAACTTGACGACGAGCATGAGCAAGATAACTTTGGCGAGTCGGTCTTTGAGGTCGTCGAGATTTTTGATGAGCAAGACGCGCTCGGCGAGTTCTGAGTTTTCGACCGCGTCAATTTTGCTGATGAACAATTCGTACAGCCCCATCGCAAAAATCAACATCACGGTCGCGAGTAGATAACCATCCACCGCATCTACGATGTGCGCGAGAATGCCGGAGCGAATTGTGTCGCGTGCCGCATCGGTCAGGTGCGAGTCGGTATAATTCGCCACCTTGCCGATGAGATGGATCACATCTACGGTTGAGATGAAGAAAATGCCTACGGCAACCACCAGACTTGCAATGACGGCGACCAAAACGATCAGACGACTGGACCACAAAAAGCGCTCAAAGAAATATTCCAATGCTTTCAAGGTTTCACCCTCTAGAAAATTATTCGACGATTGCCAAAACTGCCGCGCCGCGAAGCTTACTCTGTTTCAACATTTGTAACGCGCGATTCGCCTCGCGTAGAGAAAATATTTCGATTTCCGTTTGCACCGGAATTTCGGCGGCGACGCGGAGCAAATCCTCTGCATCTTGGCGCGTGTTGTTCGCGACGCTTTTGACCGTGCGCTCGTGATAAAGCAGAGCGTAATCCATTTCTGGAATTGGCGTGCTGTAAATTCCCGCGTGCGCGACCGTGCCGCCCTTGCGCAAAACGCGCAACGCATCAAGCACGAGCGAGCCGACCGGCGCGAATACAATCGCGCAATCCAATTTGTGCGGCGGCGTTTCTTCCGCGCGCCCGACCCAGGTCGCGCCGAGTTTTTCGGCGAGCGCGCGATGCGCTGGACTGCGCGTGAACACATAGACCTCGCAGTTCCAATGTCGTGCAATTTGAATGACAATGTGCGCGCTCGACCCAAACCCGTACAGACCGAGTCGTTCGCCCGGTTTCAACTCGCACACACGCAGGGCGCGGTAGCCGATAACGCCGCCGCATAAAAGTGGCGCGGCTTGCGCGTCGGTGAACAGATCAGGAATTTTATAGGCAAAATTTTCGTTGACGATGCAGAACTCGGCATAACCACCGTTGACGTGCAAGCCGGTGAACTGCGCGCCTTCGCAAAGATTTTCTTGTCCGCGTGCGCAGAATTCGCACGAGCCATCCGTTGAGTTGAGCCAGGGCACGCCGACGCGTTCGCCCACGCGAAATCGCGTCACGTAGTTGCCGAGGCTTTCCACATTGCCGACGATTTGATGTCCTGGGATGACCGGCAGTTTTGGTAATGCGATTTCACCTTCGACGGTGTGTAAATCAGTGTGGCATACCCCGCACACACTCACGGCGATGCGAATTTCGTTAGCGCGCGGTGTTGGCGTTTCAACTTGCGTGTACTCGAGCGGATTGTTTTCAACTGCACCTGGTGCGCGCAACAGCATCGCGTTCATTTTATGCCGCTGGCTTGCTCTTGATCAACAAGGTCCACTCGCCTTGTTGTGTGACCTGGTCGCGTTGATTCAAAATTTTCGCTTCGAGAATCACAAACCCGCCGCCGAGTTTTGCCATCGCTTTGGTCTGCTTGACTTTGGCGGTCATGTGAATCGTGTCGCCGATTTTGATCGGCGCTTTGAATTTCCATTCGAGACCCATGAACGCGATGACCGTGCCATCGAGAAAACCGAGTTGCATGCCCAGTCCGCTCGCGACGGACAAACCGAGCAAGCCATGCGCGATGCGTTCGCCGAACATGCCGGTCTTGGCAAACTCGGCGTCGGTGTGAATCGCGTTATAATCGCCGGAGATGCCGGCAAAATTCACAATGTCTGTCTCGGTGATGGTGCGACCCTGGGTGACGATTTCGAGACCGTCATTGTATTCTTCAAAGTACATGCCGCGCGGTTTGTACGGTTCTGCCATGGTGCTCCTGTTTAGGTAAGGGCGTAGCACCCTAGCACCGCCCGCTAGGGCAGGTGTGCTACGCCCTTACCATCATCATCCGAGATTCTTAAATTTTCTTGAACGCGCTCTTGCCCGCATACACCGCCGCTTCACCCAGTTCTTGTTCGATGCGAAGCAGTTGATTGTACTTGGCGATGCGCTCACTGCGCGCGGGTGCGCCGGTCTTGATTTGTCCCGCGTTCGTCGCGACGACGAGATCGGCAATCGTCACGTCTTCGGTTTCGCCGGAGCGATGCGAGACCATCGCGGTCCAGCCCGCGCGATGCGCCATCTCGATGGCGCTCATCGTTTCGGAGAGCGAGCCGATTTGATTCAATTTGATCAGAATCGAATTGGCGACGCGCCACGAAATACCTTTTTGCAAACGCTCGACGTTGGTCACGAACAAATCGTCGCCGACGAGTTGAATCTTGTCGCCGATGCGCGTGTTCAACTGTGCCCAGGTTTCCCAATCGTCTTCGGCGAGACCGTCTTCAATCGAGACGATGGGATATTGCTTGACCCAGGATTCCCAGAAGGCGACCATCTCGGCGCCGGTCAGCGTCGCGCCTTCTTTGCGCAGAGTGTACTTGCCGTCCTCGTACAGTTCGGTGGCGGCCGGGTCGAGCGCGATGTACACTTGCTCGCCGGCTTTGTAGCCGGCTTTGTCAATCGCTTGCAAAATCACTTCGATCGCTTCGGCGTTCGATTTGAGCGCGGGCGCAAAGCCACCTTCGTCACCCACGTTTGTCGAAAGACCTTTGTCTTTCAAAACTTTTTTCAGCGATTGATAAATCTCCGCGCCCCAGCGCAAACCTTCGGCAAAGGTCGGCGCACCGGCAGGCGCGATCATGAATTCTTGAAAATCGGTGGATTGCCAATTGGTGTGCGCGCCGCCGTTGAGAATGTTTAGCATCGGCACCGGAAAAACGCGCGCGTGCACGCCGCCGAGATAGCGATAGAGCGGCATCCGTTGCGAGTCCGCCGCCGCGTGTGCGATGGCGAGACTAACACCCAGGATCGCGTTCGCGCCGAGCGTGCCCTTGTTCGCGGTGCCATCGAGATTAATGAGCACGGCGTCAATCGCTTCTTGCTCGCGTGCGTCCCAGCCGGCGAGTTCATCGGCGATGACGGTGTTGATGTTGTTGACAGCTTTTAGAACACCTTTGCCGCCAAATCGTTGCTTGTCGCCGTCGCGCAATTCGAGCGCTTCGTGCGCGCCGGTCGAGGCGCCGCTCGGTACGGCGGCGCGACCGAACGCGCCGTCTTCGAGGACGACTTCGACTTCAACTGTGGGATTGCCGCGCGAATCCAAAATTTCTCGTGCGACGATGTCTTCAATCAGAGCCATTTCCAATTCTCCTTATTTCGAAATTCTATTTGTGTTTGGATGAAGCTTGAGCCGCTTCTTCCGAGTTTGCACCACGCGATTTGAAAAAGAAAAAGCCGACGATGGCGAACGTGAGCAGGGGCGAGACGAACGCCGGAATTTCAATGCCGAAACTGTCGAGCAACATGATGACGCCGAGCACGAGAATCGAGTACATCGCGCCGTTCTTCAAGTACATATATTTTTTGATGCGCTCGATGTTGCCAATCGTAATTTCGCGCACGACGAATGCGCCGAGACCGTTGCCCAGCAAAATCAATGGCACGGACAAGGTGAACGCGAACGCGCCGAGCACGCCGTCAATCGAAAAGGTCGCGTCAATCACGATGAGGTAGAAAATCTTGCTCGTGTCCGAGAGACCTTCTTTCATCAATTCTTGTTCGCCCCGCGCCGCATTCTCTTTGAACCCGTGCGTGATGAAAAAGGCGGTCGAGCCGATCACCGCGCCGAACGCCATCAACGGCGTGCGATTGAGCGCAAACCAGACGATTGCGCTCAGGAGGAACGAGACGACCGCATAGAACCACACACCTTGGCGTTGAAAAAAGCGCTCGCTGCGCAAGCCAAAATTCTTTTCTTCCAGGAACAGCCAGTGAAAAAATAAAAAGATGAGGAACGTGCCGCCGGCAATCAACAAAATCGGCGCAGATGCTTCGACCGCTTCGATGACATGCGGGTCGCTACTGAACGCGGCGGTCAATGCACCGATGGGACCGAGTTGTGGCAGTGCCGCCCACACGATAAGCCAGGGCAGGAGACCGCGCACGGCAAACACGGCGATAACCAGACCCCAGGTCAAAAACCACTTGCGCGCTTTGGCGCCCATCGTGCCGAGGACTTCGGCGTTGATGATCGCGTTGTCAATACTGCTGATCGTTTCAAACAAACACAGACCAGCGACGGTAAGGATGAGAGTAAAAATGTCCATCAAGTCTGCTCCTATGGATTTTTGTCATGCCCAAATTCCTGGAATGCTCGCGTGGCATTGTGGGCATTTGCCTTCGCGGGTAATGCGATTACGCGGGATGCGATAGCCAAAGCGTTCGACGAGCAAGGTGGTGCATTTCGGACAATACGTGTTTTCGTAATTGCGGACGCCGCCGGGTAGATTGCCGGCGTACACAAAATTCAACCCGGCTTCTTGACCAATTTCCGCCGCGCGAATCAAGGTGTCGGCGGGCGTAAAATCGGCGTCGAGCATTTTGTAATCGGGATGAAACGCGGTGACGTGCCAGGGAATGTCCGGCGAAACTGAGCGAATGAACCGCGCTGTGTCCATCAATTCGTCGTTTGAATCGTTGAAACCTGGAATCACGAGCGTCACAATTTCGAGCCAAAATCCCAACGCGTTGACCAACTGGATGCCATCGAGAATGTGGTTCAGCGGTGTGCCGAGTTGACGGTACTGTTTGTCCTGCATCGTTTTGAGATCAATCTTGTAACCGACGACGTACGGACGAATCAGTTCGAGCGCCTCGCGCGTCGCGTTGCCGTTCGAGACGAACACGCCGCGAATGCCGTACTCGCTCGCGCGTTTGAAAATGGCGACCGCCCACTCGCTTGTGATGAGCGGCTCGTTGTACGAACTGCCGATGAGTTGCGCGCCGGAACGTCGCGCCGCGTTGACGATTTGTTCCGGCGAAGCCATTCTGGGTTCGCCGATGGCGTCGGCATCGCGCAAGACCTGGGAAATTTCCCAGTTCTGACAATTCGCGCAGTGTAAATCGCAACCCAGCATTCCAAACGTCAACGTGATCGAGCCGGGTAAAATGTGAAAGAACGGTTTTTTTTCGGTCGGGTCGGGATTGAGCGCGGCGACGTAACCATGCGGCGCGAACAAACGTCCGTCGCGATTATAGCGCACCTGGCAGATGCCGCGTCCGCCATCGCTGATTGCGCAACGATGCGCGCACGCGACACAGCGCGCGCGATTGTCATCGAGCCGTTCGTACAGCGTTGCTTCGCGCGTCAACTCGTCGAGTGTGTGTGCGACCGGCAGTGCGCCGGCAAGCGGTTCACGAATGGTCGTGCTCATCGTGTTCCACCTTTCAAGTTAGGGACTGGTGATTTGGTAAATTGTGCCGTTGTACGCGCCGAGGTACACATTGCCGGCTTGGTCTTCGCCGAACGTCGAAATGTTGATGGCTTGTTGTGCCAGTTGTTGTGTGACCCAGGTCGCGCCATCTTTTTGCAAACCCCAGAGGCGTCCGCTACAAAAATCGCCGTAAAAATAAATTCCCTGCATTGCGCTGACGCTACCACGATAAACATTGCCGCCCGTCACCGAGCATCCGAATGAATGACTGTACTCGGCGACCGGTGCCGAGTATGCGCTCGGTGCAACGCAACCGGACGAAGGATTGTAACAGTGTGTGCCTTCGAGAATGCGCCAGCCATAATTTTCGCCGCCCACGCTCGTCGCCGGTTGAAAATCAATTTCTTCCCACGCACCTTGTCCGACATCGCCGATGTATAAATCGCCGGTCAAACGGTCGAACGAAAATCGCCAGGGGTTGCGCAAGCCGAGCGCCCAAATTTCGCCGCGATAACCAACCGTCGTCGTGTACGGGTTGGTGATGGGTGTACTGTACGTGAAAGGTGTGCTGAAAGTTTTGGCAATGAACGGAAAAAAATAAGTGGCGACGCTAATGAAATCAGCGGCTGGTGTGGGGACTGGCGGTTCGACATCGAGGCGCAAAATTTTGCCGAGCAGTGAATTGGGATTTTGCGCGTGGTTGTTCGGATCGCCGCCGGAACCACCGTCGCCGGTGCCGATGTACAACAAACCATCGGGTCCAAATTGCAACTGCCCGCCGTTGTGATTGGTGTACGTCGGATGCGGAATCGTCAAAATAATTTGCTCGCTGTTCACGTCCGCCACATTCGGATTTGCGGTCACGCTGTAACGGGCGATAACGAGACTGCCGCTGACGTTCGTGTAATAAACATAAAACTGTTGCTTGGTTGCATAACCCGGTGGAAATGCCAAACCGAGCAGACCTTGTTCGGAACTGCTGGACGAAATGCGATTCGCGCCTGTTGCGCCAATGTTAAGGAACAGTGTCGGTTGCAGTGTGCCGGACTGGATGATACGAATCGTGCCGGCGCGTTCGGTGACAAAGATGCGATTGCTACTATCGTTTGCGTGCGTGATTGTCGTCGGCTGGCTTAGCCCGGTGACAAAACTCGTCAGCGAAATTGGGGGCCACGTTACGGCGCGTGCCGGGGTGGCGAGCGTTGGGCGCGCGAGTCCAAGCCCAATCAAACTGGTCAGCGCCGAAATCGTCAGCGCGATCAAAAGCGTTTTATTTTTCATTTTACCTGCGCTTTGTATGTGCGTCGCATCGTCACGACGCATCAACTCTCAAATGGCGGGGCTAAAGATATAACACAGTCTAGGGTTTGTCAAACGGAAAAATGAAACAGCGAGTCGAATGCTTGGCTTGCACTTTTGCTTTTTCAACCACGCTTTACAAACCGAGGGGATGTGGTGGCGAATCATAACAGCCGCTCACCGATTGGTCGAAATCAATCAATGAGCCGGTCATCAATCCCGATTCGTCGCTTGCGAGGAATGCAATCACCTGGGCGACTTCGCGCGGCTTGAGCAAACGATTGAACGGCTGTTTACCCTCGGCGCGCGTGAGCCAATCGTCATCCGCGTTATGAAAATGCTTTTGCGTTTGGTCTTCGCCCGGCGTGTCGGTCCAGCCAATGTTCAAGCCGTTCACGCGAATGTGATCGCGCATCAACGAGTATGCGGCGTTCTTGGTCAGCGCGGCGAGTGCGGCTTTGGCTCCGCTGTACGCAAAGATGAAAGGTTGTCCGCCGTGACTTGCCATGCTGAGAATGTTGACCATCGTGCCCGGAATTTTTTCGCGGCGCATGATCTTTGCCGCGTCCTGCATCAACAGAAATGGCGCGCGTGTGTTGATCGCAAACATGCGGTCAAACAGTTCGGGCGAGGTGTCGAGAATCGTCCCGCGATCGGTGATGCCGGCGGCGTTGACGAGAATATCCACGCGACCAAACGTAATGTCCGCTTTGGCGATGACTTTGCGACAATCGTGCACTTGTGCCAAATCGGCTTGGACAAAATAGGTGGGGCAACTCTGTTGGGTGAGTTCTTGCGCGATGGCTTGTCCGCGTTGGGCATTGCGTCCGCAGATGATGATGCCTGCCGCGCCGC
>CAZPIR010000175.1:0-3745 GCA_964586085.1 uncultured Anaerolineaceae bacterium
TCCTTGAACGCTTCAAATCCCAGCCCCACCGATTCCATCGCCCAGCGCACGCGCTCGCGCACTTGACCCTGAACGAGACCGAATTGGCGCGGACCGAACGCCACATCATCACCAACGAATTGCTCAAACAATTGGTCTTCGGGTTGTTGAAATGCGAGCCCGACCATGCGCCGCACCGCGCGCACATCAGTTGCCGGATTTGCAAGGTCGAATTCGCCGATGGTCACGCGCCCCGATTGCGGACGGAGCAAACCGTTGAGATGTTGCATCAACGTTGATTTGCCGGAACCGGTCGAACCGATCAAGCCCATCGTCGCACCGCGTTGAACCTGGAAATCAACTGAATCGAGCGCGCGCGATTCGAGTGGCAAGCCGCGCAAGTACGAATGCGAGAGTTGTTCGACGCGAATCAAGGTCTCGCGCGTGTCCTGGGTCTCGTCACACAATTTGGATTCGCCAATTTTTTTCTCACGCCCACTCAACGCCGCGAGCAGTTCATCGGTCGTCAAACACACGGGCAAGCCAAGTCGCAAACTCAGCTCGACGGTGTGCGGCACAGTGAGACCGAGTGCGCGCAATTCGTCGGCGCGCGCAAACACGCGACCCGGCGAACCATCTAGCGCGATGCGACCTTGATTCAGCACAACCACGCGCTCGGCTTGCGCCGCTTCGTTCATCTCGTGCGTGATCGTGATGATCGTCGTGCCTTGCCGATGGAGTTCGCGCACAATGTCGAGCACGGCATCGCGCCCCGCCGGGTCGAGCATCGCGGTGGCTTCATCCAAAACCAGGATGCGCGGGCGCACGGCAATCGCGCCCGCAATCGCGACGCGCTGTTTCTGTCCGCCCGAAAGCAAATGCGGCGCGCGTGTGTGATACGCCCACATCCCGACCTGATCGAGCGCATCGTGGACGCGTTGCGATAATTCATTTTCCGGCACGCCAAAATTTTCCGGACCGAACGCGACATCCTCTTCGACGACGGTGGCGACGAGTTGCGAATCGGGATGTTGAAAAACCATTTGCACTTGGGCGCGAATCGCGTGCAGTGATTTTGTGTCACGCGTATTGACACGATCAATCCACACATCGCCGCGCGTGGGCAAGAGCAATCCGTTCAAGTGGCGCGCGAGCGTGGACTTGCCCGATCCGTTCGCGCCGACAATCGCGACGTACTCGCCCGCGCGAATCGGCAGGTCAATGCCGCGCAACGCTTCGACCGGATCCGCGCCCGCGTACGTGTGAAATAAATTTTCAATGCGAATAATTTCATTCATGGAAAAACAAAACGCCTCTCGACCAAGACGATCGAGAGGCGCAAAAATTCCTGTGCCTTTTGAATCCGTCTCGGTCGCGTTCACGATCCAAGCGGTCGAACTGTTTGTATTGTACTGAAATCAGGATTAAAATGCAATCGTCGTTTTTAGATTAGGAGGCAAACGTGTTGTACTTTGGTGTAGGCATGGGGGCATTGTTGGTGGTCATCGGACTCGCGACGTATTTTCTTGCGCCACGGGTGGGACCGAATCCATTTTTTGGTGTGCGTGTTGGGTACTCGTACGCGAGTCGTGAAGTGTGGGACAAGTCGAATCGGTTTGGGGGCGCGGTCATCGCGGCGATTGGATTATTGTTGCCGATTCTCGCGGGGCTAATGACCATCCTGGGAATGGATGAAGCGTCCGGTATGGCGGGGTTGTCCGGCGTGATGATGGTGTTGTTGCTTGGCTCGGTCGGCGTGATGTTTGTGTACACGCGCAACCTTGCGCGCGGCGTGCCGATGACGCACGCAATCGCGCCGGTGAAATTTCGATGGTGGTACATTTTGCCGCAAATGATTACGTTTCTCCTTGTCGTCGCGTTGCTCGCCTATTTTTATCCGCAGTTGCCCCAGGGTCGCATGGCGACGCATTTTGGTTTGGACGATCAGCCGAATGGCTGGATGACGCGCGCGACGTTTGCCGAGACCATCATTGGATTGGGCGTGTTCATCTTGGCGATGAATGTTGCCATTGTGCTGATTGCCACGCGCGAGCCGATGATCGCGTTCGGGCGCATGGGCACGCGCTGGCAAATCACGCCGACGAATGGCTTGATTTTTATGAGCATTGTGTTTGCGATGACGAACGTGATTATTTTTATCGCCGTCGCGGACACGATTGCATTCAACCTGAACGGCGCACATCTGTTTCCATTATCTCTGCTCGGCTGGATGTTGCTTCCATTCATGGCAATCATCGTGGGATTGTTTTTTGTGTTGGCGAAACGCAAAGCATAATCACGACCTGGGTGGTTTGATTGGAATGATCGTCAGCGCGACAATCACATTCGCAATGCCTGCCGCGATGAATGGCGCGGCATCGCCGCCAAACGCGACGAGCCATGCGCCGATGGTCGGACCCAATCCGCCGATGACGCCGGTGGTCGTCGAAAGCAAGCCGTAGATCGAAGCGCGCGTTTCGCGCGTGGTGATCGCGGCTTGAATTGTTTGTTGCGCGATAATGATCGCTTCGCTGAAAAGGAATGCGAGCAAAAGTGGCACGATGCCGGCTTGCCAACTTGATGAGATGCCCCACCAACTCGCGCAGATCGCCAACCCAACGGCGCTCGCCGCGAGGATGACGCGCGCTCTGCCGTGTGTGCTCAACCGTCCGATCAACACGCCGGCGAGTGAAGCGACGGCGCCCGCCGCAAACAACAAATTGATTTCGGCTTCCGAGTTGTGCCACACATCGCGCGCGAGAATGGCAAAGAATGGTCCAAAGATGATGGTGTTGCCAAAGGCGACGAGCGCGCCCATCGCAATCACCCACACTAAATTTGTATCGAGGGCGGCGTGCAAATTGGCGCGCAAGCCGGTGCGTGTGCGATGCACGGTCTCGCGCACAATGGTCAGGCGCACGATACCGATGAAAAAGGTCACGAGGCCGCCGGACAAGATGAGTGTTGGCATAGCGGTTGATTCCAAGAGTGCGGCTCCGGCAACCGGACCCAGGATCAAACCAAAGAGAATGGCGGTTTCGGAAAAGCTGTACGAGCGCGCGGCATTCTCTTCGCCGGACGATTCGGTGATGAGCGCAGAGAGGGGAGGCCATTGAATCGAGCTGAACGCATTTGCGGCGATGAGTGCGATGACGACAAGCGTCAAATCATTTGCCGCGCCGGCAAGCGCATAACACAAGCCCATCATCATCGTTGCGCTACCCATCAAGCGCACGCGTCCCCAGTGATCGCCGAGTGCGCCACCGACAATCGAAAAAAGTGTGCGCGCGATGAGAATCGCCGTGAACGCCAAGCCGATTTGTTGCGCGTCTGCGCCGAGCGCGCGCAAATGCAACGGCAAGATCGAATCCCAGGTGAAACGCGCGAACACGTTGATGAACATTGTGACGCAAATGATAGCCAGGTTACGATTGAGACCCAGGCGTGAGAACATTTTCCCTCGCAGAACAAGACGCGGGCGAGCGTGTTGGCTCACCCGCGTGTGTGGTTGTGTGACTCGCTGATTCTAGTCTATCGGGCTGAATTGTCAACCAGATGATTTGTGATGCGTGGAAATGTGCGTATACTGCAAACCGTTTGTGATGGAGCAACGTATTCCTGATGGAGCGCACATTCAATTGGAAGCGAGTGCAAGTGTGGTTTTCGCCGTCGTCCTGCTCGCGACATTTACGCAAAGTTTGAGCGGGTTTGGGTCGGGCTTGGTGACGATGGCGTCCTGGGGCCGCCGGAGCGCGCCCGCGGCGCG
>CAZPIR010000175.1:3755-7754 GCA_964586085.1 uncultured Anaerolineaceae bacterium
TTCGTTCGGCTTCGCCGCTCGTCGCATTGTTTGCTGGCACGCTCGAATCGTTCTTGTTTTGGCGCTTTCGCGGCGCGATCAATTTGCGCGCGTTGTGGCGATTGATGCTCGGCGCGGTGATCGGGATTCCGGTGGGCATTCTCGGCGCGCGTTATGTGAACGAGCGCATCGTGTTGACGATTTTGGGTGGCGTGCTTGTGCTCTATCCGCTTTACGTGTGGTTGACACCCCAATTGCCGCGTATTCCGGAAGGCAAATGGACGTTCGTGATTGGCGTGATGGCCGGCATACTGGGCGGCGCGTACAACACATCCGGACCGGCAATCATCATCTATGGCAATAGTCGTGAGTGGTCGCCGTCCGAGTTCAAAGCGAACCTGCAAACTTTTTTTCTGTTGAACGATGCGGTGACGATTGCGAGCCATGCGTTGAGTGGCAACCTCACCTCATTCGTGTGGCAAAATTATTTTGTGATTCTGCCCGCCATTGCGTTGGGCATGGTGTCCGGTTTTTTTGCCGAACGATTTATTTCACCGTCGCGCTTTCGCCGGCTGGTGCTTGGTTTGCTGATGATGCTGGGCGTTCGCATGATGGTGGCATCCTGGCTGGTTTGATGGCAAAAATCGTGTTTGTTCGCAAATGGGCTTGACAAGATAGGCAACCCTGTGTACCATTGCGCGCAATTAGCGCGCGCCGCATTAACGAATCATGGCTCCGCGGTGGTGCGCGGACTGGAGGAGAGAGATGGCTGAAAAAGGGAGTAATCGCTGGCTGATTGGTGTGATTGTTATTTTGGTCGTTGCACTGATTGGCGCGGTGTGTGTGGGCGCCGGCGCGTTGCTGTTCGTTTCGCAACAGCCGCAGACCACGCAAAATACAAATCCATCGTCGGGTTCGCAACAACCGTCTTCGGCGGGACGCACTGCCGTTGCGCCGACACGTGCGCCGGCATCATCGGCGTCGAACAAGAACACATTGCGTTTGCCCGGTTCGGAACCACCGACACTCGATCCGGCTTTAACCGGCGATGCGTCGTCCGCCGAATATGTCGCCGAAATTGTCAGCGGTTTGGTGTACCTCGATAAAAGTCTCAAGGTCGCGCCGGACCTTGCCGAAACCTGGAAGGTGAGCGAGGATGGCAAGACGTACACGTTCTCGCTTCGCAAAAATGTCACGTTCCACGACGGACGCCCGGTGACGGCGCAAGATTTCAAATACTCGATTGAACGCACGACGAATCCCGCGCTCGCTTCACCGACGGCGGAAACCTACCTGGGCGATATTGTGGGCGTCAAGGAAAAGTTGAACCGCAAGGCGCAAGAAGTGACCGGCGTCAAAGTAGTGGACGATTACACGCTCGCGATCACGATTGATGCGCCCAAGGCATACTTTCTCGCCAAGTTGACTTTTCCCACCGCGTACGTGGTGGACAAGAACAATGTCGAACGTGGCGGTCGCACGTGGACGGACAAGCCGAATGGCACAGGTCCGTACAAATTGCAAGAGTACGCGCGCAGTCAACGCATCGTCTTGACCAAGAACGACAATTTCTATCTTGAGCCGAAACCCCAGGTTGCCACGGTCGAGTACATTATCGGCGGCGGCTCGGCGATGACGATGTACGAAAACGGCGATATGGAAGCCGTGCCGATTGGCATCAGTGACATTGAGCGCGTGAGTGACACGAACAGTCCGCTCAACAAGGAACTTTCGATCAGTCCGCAGTTGAGCACCGGCTTTTTGGTGTTCAATGTGCGCAAGCCGCCGTTCGATGATCCCAAGGTTCGCCAAGCGTTCGCGCTCGCGATTGACCGGCAGAAATTGGTGGATGTCGTTTATCGCAAAATGGCGGCGCCCGCGAATACGATCTTGCCGCCGGGAATGCCGGGTTATGTCGAACCCAAAGGTGGCATTGCCTTTGATCCAGTCAAAGCCAAACAATTGTTGAGCGAATCGAAATACGCCGGCAAACTGCCCGAGATCGTGTGGACGACGAGCGGCGGCGGCGGAAGCACGCCGCAAGGTGTGCAGGCGATGACGGCGATGCTGAAAGAAAACCTGGGTGTCACCATTTCGATTCAGCAAACCGATTGGGCAACGTTCATCAATCAGTTGAACGACCCGGCGAAAAATCCGTACCAGATTTTCGACATTGCCTGGATCGCGGACTATGCCGACCCGCAAAACTTTTTGGACATTTTGTTCCGCTCGAACAGTGTCCAGAACTGGGCGGCGTATGGCAATCCCGAAGTAGACAAGGTGCTCGACCAAGCCGCGTTGGAAAAAGATGTGCCGGCGCGTTTCAAACTGTACGAAAAAGCCGAGCAGTTGATTTTGAACGATTACCCGGTCGTGCCGTTGACGTACTCGCGTGATTACTGGCTGACCAAGCCGTACGTCAAAGACCTGGTTTATCCGCCGCTGATTATTCCGCGTTTGCGTTACATTTCAATCACCAAATAGGAAGGTGTGACCGGTGACGAGTGACGGTGGTTTAGCCATCGTCACTCGCCACGTGTCACTAGGTTATAGCCAATGGGGGCTTTTATCATTCGCCGGCTGTTGTGGTTGCCGGTGGTGCTGTTTTTCGTTTCGATCATTACGTTTGCGCTTGGATTGTACGGTCCCGGCAATCCCGTGAACGTGATGGTCGGTTTGCATGCCACGCCCGACACGATTGCGCGACTCAAGCAAGAGTACGGGCTGGATCAGCCGTTTCATGTTCAATACATCAACTATATCGTCAATGCTCTCCAAGGGAATTTTGGTTATTCGCTTGTCAAGTATCGCGATCAGCCAGTGGGCTTGCTGATTGCTGAACGCTTGCCGGTGACGATCCAATTGAATCTTGCCGCGATGATATTGGGAACCGTGGTTGGTCTTCCGTTGGGTTTGCTTGCTGGCTTGACGCGCAATTCGTGGTTCGATCTTTTTATTCGCGTGCTGTCCTTGTTCGCCGTTTCGGTGCCGGTCATTTTCCTCATGCCGGTCTTGTTATTTCTCCTCTCGCGTCCCCATGAAATTCCGGTTGTGCCCGGCTATGTGCCCTTGAATGTCGGTCCTTTTTTGCCAATGGTTGCCGGTCGTTGGGAGGGTGCGTTCAGCGCCAAAGCGATTTTGCCGATCTTTATCGAATCGCTGGGTTTTATTGCGATACTTACGCGCCAGATGCGCGCGGGCATGATTGATGTGCTGGGTCAGGATTATGTGCGCACTGCGCGCGCCAAAGGTTTGCGCGAGTGGATGGTCATTGTGCGTCACGCGATGCGTAACGCGCTCATCCCCATCACGACGATTCTAGGCTTGTCGCTCGGCGGTTTGGTCGAAGGATCATTCCTGGTCGAAAATTTCTTTGGCATTCCTGGCATCGGCAATTTGGCGTTTCAAGCATTTACGTCACGCGAGTACTATATCATCATGGCGATCACCATTATTATTGCGGTTGCGTACGTATTCGCCAACATGTTCGTAGATTTTCTGTACCCAATCCTTGACCCACGCATCAGGAAAACATAATGGCAAAGCAAATCATCTCTGCCACTCGTCAACAACAAATGATGAATTTGCGTGCACAGTCACCTTGGGTACAATTAGTCACACGCTTGACGCGCAACATTCCATCCTTGATCGGCTTGATCGTCGTGATTACCTTTTTCCTGATTGCGATTTTTGCGCCGATCCTTGCGCCGTACCCGTACGACAAGATCAATTTGGACAATGTCGAAAAGCCACCAAGCGCACAGCATTGGCTGGGCACGGATGAATCTGGGCGCGATATGTTGAGCCGGATTATTTATGGCGCGCGCTCATCGGCGTTTGTGGTCGTGCTGGTGACGATGGTGAACCTGACTTTGGGAATTCCGCTAGGCGCGGCGGCAGGGTATTTCGGCGGCAAGCTCGACGACTTGATCATGCGTGTCACGGAAATTTTGTTTGCGTTTCCCGGTTTGCTGTTTACGTTTCTGATGGCGGCAACTTTACGCCCCGCCGTGCTCGATT
>CAZPIR010000176.1:0-7713 GCA_964586085.1 uncultured Anaerolineaceae bacterium
ATCACGCCCGCGAGCGCGCCCATCAAAATGCCGCGTTCGCCGGTGAGGTCAGAGTACACTTCGCGTTGGAATGTTGTCGGGAACAAATAGCCCGCGCCGATCGCGATGCCGAGCGCAATCGTGCGTTCCGTCGCGCGACCGGTCGCATCCTGGAAAATCGCATAGCTCGCGTTGATGCCGCTCCCGTTCAAGAAATTCGCGCGCACGCTCGTGCCCGAACCTTTTGGCGCGACGAGAATGAGATCCACGAAATCCGGCGGGATGATGCCGGTTTGTTCTTTGTAGACGATGCCAAAGCCGTGCGAGAAATAAAGGGCATCCCCTTTTTTAAGGTGCGTCTTGATCGAGGGCCACATCATCATTTGACCCGCGTCCGAAACGAGATACTGATGCACGGTGCCGCGGTCGGTTGCTTCTTCGAGGGAAAAGAGCGTTTTGCCGGGAACCCAGCCGTCCTTGATTGCCTTGTCGTACGTGGGTGTGCCGGAGCGTTGACCGATGATCACGTTGATGCCATTGTCGCGCATGTTGAGCGCTTGCGCCGGACCTTGGACGCCATAACCCAGGATCGCGACCACTTCATTCTTCAAAACTTGGCGCGCTTTGTCGAGCGAGAACTCGTCGCGCGTCACCACATCTTCAACCACTCCGCCGAAATTGATCTTTGCCATTTCTTCTCCGATTGTATTTTGTAATTTGAAATTCTAGTGATTGCCGTTGCCGTTCGTGCTCGCTAAAGCATTGCCGCGCACCATCGCGACCTTGCCGGTGCGAACCATTTCGAGCACGCCGTGCGGACGAAGCAATTCGACCAAGCCGTTGATTTTTTCTTCATCACCGGTCACTTCGACAATGAGCGAATCGGCGGCAACATCCACGATGCTCGCGCGGAAAATGTCCACGAGTTGCGCGATCTCGGCGCGCGTCGTCGCGTTCGCTTTAACTTTGATGAGTGCCAGGTCGCGCATCACGGTTGGCGTTTGCGTGACATTGCACACATCAATCACGTTCACGAGTTTGTAGAGATTTGCTTCGACGAGATGTGGCGCGGTCAATTCTGTGTCCACGACAATCGTCATGCGCGACACGTTCGGTTCGTGCGTGTGTCCGACCGTGAGCGATTCGATGTTAAATGCGCGACGGCGGAACAGACTGGCGACGCGATTCAACACGCCGGGTTTATCTTCGACTAGGGCTACGAGTGTATGTTTCATTTTCAACCTCACTTGCCAATTTCTTCAATGATCGGGCGACGAATCATCGCGTGCAGATCAGCGCCGGCGGGCACCATCGGGTACACCGATTCTTCGGACTCGACGCGGAATTCGAGCAGGAACGTCCCAGGATGTTCGCGCGCAGTTTTGATCGCGGACAAGACGTCTTCGCGTTTCGTGACGAGCAGTCCGTTCAAGCCATGCGCTTCGGCGATCTTTACAAAATCAGGACTCGTGATCGGGGTCGCGGCATAGCGGCGTTTGTAGAAAAATTCTTGCCACTGACGTACCATGCCGAGAAAGCCATTGTTCAAAATTGCGATGTTGATTTTGAGACCTTCTTGGCGAAGCGTTTGCAATTCGGCTTGCGTCATTTGGAAACCGCCATCGCCGGCAACGACCCAAACTTCGGCATCGGGGCGCGCAAACTTTACACCCATCGCGGCGGGCAGAGCAAAGCCCATCGTGCCCAAGCCACCCGAGGTGATGAGCGAGCGCGGGGTGCTGTGCAAATAATATTGCGCTTCCCACATTTGATGCTGACCCACATCGCTCACGACAATCGCTTCGCCGTTCGTCGCTTGCCACAAATCACGCATCACTTGCGGCGGCAATAATTTCTCCGCGCCTTCGCGCGAGATAATGTCACGCGCGCGCGTGTCGTCGCGCCACTCGTCAATTTGCTCAACCCAATCGTGATGCGGTTCGGGGTTGATCATCGGGATCAACTCATCCAGGATGCCCGCGGCATCGCCGAGCAAGGGCATATCCACGTGAACGTTTTTCGCGACTTCGGACTCGTCAATTTCGATGTGAATTTTTTTCGAGAGCGGCGAGTACGTTTTCAAATTGCTGGTGACGCGATCATCGAAACGCATACCAATCGCGATCAACAGGTCGGCAGCTTGCACCGCGCGATTCGCGTACGCTTCGCCGTGCATACCCATCATGCCGAGGCAGAGCGGATGTTCGCGCGGGAACACGCCGATGCCGAGCAAGGTCAAGGCGACCGGCGTTTGCGTTTTTTCGGCGAGTTCGCGCAATTGGCTCATCGCGCCACTTTGCAAAATGCCATGACCGGCGAGAATGACCGGGCGCTTAGCTTGCGCGATCATATCGGCGGCGCGTTTGAGTTGCGTGGTGGGAACTTTTTTCGTGATGCGCTTGGGCAAATGCACTTCGGTCGGATAAATAAATTCCGTCTTGGCGTTTTGCGCGTCCTTGGTAATGTCCACGAGCACGGGACCCGGGCGACCTTCGCGTGCGATGTAAAACGCTTCGTGAATCGCGGGCGCAATGTCTTCGGGGCGCGTGACAATGTAGTTGTGTTTCGTGATCGGAAGCGTGACGCCGGTAATGTCCACTTCCTGGAATGCATCACTGCCGATCATGTTTGAACCGACCTGCCCCGTGATGCAAACAATGGGCGACGAATCGAGCATCGCCGTTGCAATGCCGGTGACGAGGTTCGTCGCACCGGGACCGCTCGTTGCCATCGCGACGCCGACCTTGCCAGATGCGCGCGCGTAACCGTCCGCCGCGTGTGCCGCACCTTGCTCATGGCGCGTGAGGACGTGATGGATCGAAGGGAAATCGAGCATCGCATCGTACGCCGGCAAAATCGTGCCGCCGGGATAACCGAATACGACCTCGACGCCTTCTTTCTCCAAACTTGCCCAGATGATTTGTGCGCCGGTCATAATTGCCATAGAAAACTCCTCCTCAAGATTTGTAAACAAGAAGACAGGTAAACAAGCGAATGAGTTTGGCTTTACACTTGTTTACCTGTCTGCTAGTTGTTATAGCACTCGGTCAAGCGTTCGCACACCCGACGAATTCGGGCAGGAACGCGTTGACGCGGGAGATTGACTAGTACGCGCTTGCGTACGCTGATCGTCGCAAGCGGCGGGCATGGGCTGTGAAATTGAACGCGATGGGTTGGAATTTATTCGGGACATTCTTTTCAAAACTCGGACAAATTTTAGTCTGACAAAACAAAACCGCCTGTTTAGTTCAGGCGGTTGGCATTCAGTCGTTTTTATCTTACTCGTCTGCGCTGAGGGCGTTTCTCAGCGATTGCCGCCCAAACTAATTTACGCCTGTTGCTAAGGATCAAGCCAACAAGCGAAATCAAGACGACAATAATCGAGAGTTCAAAAGTCGCAGAAAACATGTGCATACGCTTCCTTTTGTGCGCTTCATTATAGTGAGCGGATTTAGATGCGTCTACGGGCAATCTGCCACACGAGGCAGGCAACCCACTTGTGCAAAGTGCACAAGTCGAAACGTTTTTGGATGGCACATTTAGTCTATCAAAAGTAGACAAATTGAGCCAATTGTACTCTGAAAGAATGGTAACGGATTACAATTAGCGCGAACGCCTTGTCCGATGCGTTTTACTTGAGATTCGCTTACAATACTGAAGCAAATCAGCACGAAAGGAGCACACAATGAAGGCAAAGCAATTTCATATCCGAGCGATTGTCACCAGCCTTTTACTCGTTTTGGCTTGGTTGGTGGTTTCGACGCCGATTACGAACGCCGCGCCCCCGCCGGTGAATTTGCCGGCATTTCCAGTTCAAGCCACGTATGTGTGGGATGGGACGGCGAATCAGTTTACGAGCGTGACCTTTACCGGCATTGGGATTGGCTATGATGTCAAAGACAATACGCCGTACGTTGGCTGGTGCGTCGAGCGCACGTCCGGACCGGCTCCCGCCGGTACGACAGTTGCCGTGCGCATGTATTCGAGCTACGACCCGGCATTGCCGGCAAATTTAACCAAGTGGGGCACGCGCACAATTCCCTGGGATCAAATCAATTATGCGTTGAATCATCGGCAAGGCGTGGCGACGACCGATGTAGCCAAGACGATCTGGGATTTGATCGAAGGGACTTTTAGTTCGATTCCGCTTGAAGTGGATGCGATTGCCAACGGCACCGGCTTTGTACCGGGACCGGGGCAAGTGGTTGCAGTGATCTTGACAAATGGGAACGGCATCAACACGGCAAACGATAATTGGCAGGAAAATATCATCGAGTTGAAACTGGGCACGCCGACCGCAGTGACGCTGTCTTCGTTCAACGTGAGCGCGCCAAACGATGCGCTGGCGACGACGAATGCGATGGTGCCATTTGCGCTGATTGGCGTGGGCTTGATCTCGGCGATGGTGATCTGGAAACGCGTGGCACGTCGCGCGTAAAATAAAATTGCATGGGGGACAAAAATGGGCGAATGGAAAGTAAATTCCATTCACCCATTTTTATTTTTTCGTTTATTCTTCGCGCGCACTCAACAACCGATGCGCGCGCAACGCCAGTTGAATGTTGAATCGCGTTTCGGGATTATCCAGGTCTAGCCCGCCAATTTCCTTGATGCGTTCCATCCGGTAGAGTAGCGTGTTGCGATGCACGAACAAGGCTTCGGCGGTCTGACTCAGATTGCCCTTGTGCATAAAGTACGCCGCCAGCGTTTGCACCAGGTCGGTGCCTTGCGCGCGATCATACACAATCAACGAGCCGAGCACTTCATCCGCAAACGTCGCGAGTTCGGGATTGTCTTCGAGTTGAAAGAGCAGACGATATACATTCAATTCGCCAAAATAAAGTGCGTTCGGTTCGGCGAGACGACGCGCCATCGTTTGCGCTTGCCGCGCTTCGCGGTACGAGTCGCGCAAACCAATCAGCGCGTCCACCGGACGCCCAATGCCCATCGCGAGCGGGTCGTTGGGAAATTCCGCGTTTGCGCGGCGACGAATATTTTCCGCGAGGCGTCGCACGCTGTCCGTGCCTTGACGCGGTTCGAGTCGCGCGAACACGACGACCTCATTTTCACGCGCTTGCACGAGCGCGCCGTGTTCGTGCCGATTGGTGATTTCGCGAATCAAGGTTTCGAGCCGGCGATGCGAGGGATGCGTTTTCTTGGACCAATCCGCGACAATCGCCGCGTGCCGACCTTCGGGATCGTAACGATTGCGCTTTGCCCAACTCGCGGCTTCACTCGGCGCAAGACTGCCGGAGAGCAACGCGTCCACGAACGTGCCCCGCACGCGCTTTTCGGCTTCGCTCACCGCTTTGGCTTTTGCCATTTCGAGCGCGCACGCCGCCGCGCTTTGTTCCGCCGCCGCGCGATCAAACTGGGACAGCGCGCCATCGGACGCGATCAACGAAAAGAATCCGCGCGCCACATCCTTGACGACAATCGGCGCAACGAGCCGCGCGAGCGGATTCAGGTCGAGCGTTTGTTGCACCACGTCCTGGTTCTGCCCGGCTTGTTTGCGGTCACGCCACACTTCGGGCAAATTGCCCATCGCGCCGACCCAGGTTTCGATTTCAGATCGTTGCGCTTCGAGTTCGGGGGTGAACGAAACCGCGAGGGTCGCAAGTCGTTTGTCCTGGATCAACACACTCTTGCCGGTTGTTTCGCGAATGAGATTCGCCATCGCGTCTAGCCCGGTGTTTTCGGCAATCAGCACGGTGAGACGTTGATACAATTGCGCGGCGCGTTGTTCCAATCCGGCACTTCGTTCGATGAGCAGGGACAAGGCGATGCGTTCGATGCGGCGCACGTCGGACGAGTGCGGCAGAACGACGATGGGCATGGTGAGCAGCGTGGTGAGCGTTGGCTAGCCGAGCATCGCCACGCACGCGACGCCAATGTCGGCGAGGCGCGCGAGTGGTTGCCCCAGGTCGGCGGGATAAGGTGGAATGAGAAATACAAAATCGCCGGCGGCTAGACGGAGCGTGCTGTTGTCGGCGGGTGTGACGACGACCCAGGTTACGGCACGATGCAATTCGCCGTGTCCGGCGATGACGCGCGTTTCCGCAGGCAGTCCAATCGAAATCAATTCACGAACGGTAATCGGTGTTGTATCTGGCATGGCAATAAAAAAAGCCCATCGGTAAAAAACCGATGGACACATCGGCGTTCCCCCGCCGAAATTATACGCTCAATTGAATGGGCGTCAACTAGGAAACGAAAAATAAAATCTGCGTTTGTCTGCGTTCGTCAGCGTCCGAAATTTATCCGCGAAGCAACGCCAATTCCATCGCTTGTCCCAACGTGCGCGCACCGACCAGTTCAATGCCCTCCGGCTTGTCTTTCATCTTGGCGAGCATCTGCGGCACGAGCGCGCGTTTGAATCCGAGTCGCGCCGATTCGATGAGGCGACGTTGCGCGTGTGCGACCGTGCGTAGTTCGCCGCTCAAACCGACCTCACCGATGATGACTAGATCTTCGGCGACGGGTTGATTGCGAAACGACGACGCAATCGCGAGTGCCACAGTCAGGTCGGCGGCAGGTTCGGTGATTTTCAAGCCGCCGACGACATTCACAAACACATCTTGCGCGCCGAGTTTCAAACCGACCCGTTGTTGCAGAGTCGCGGTGAGCAACAACAAACGTCCCATGTCGAACCCATTGCCGGTGCGACGCGGGTACGCGAACGCGGATGAATTCGTCAACGCTTGGATTTCGACGAGCAGAGGGCGCGTGCCTTCCATCGTCACCGCAATCGCACTGCCGGACGAACCGGGCGCGCGTTCGGCGAGAAACGCCTGCGACGGATTTTCGACTTCGATCATGCCATCCTGGGTCATCTCGAATACGCCGACCTCGCTCGTTGCGCCGAAACGATTTTTCACCGAACGCAAAAGTCGGTACGCGTGAAAGCGTTCGCCTTCGAGGTAGAGCACCGTGTCCACGATGTGTTCGAGCACGCGCGGTCCGGCAATCGCGCCGGCTTTGGTGACGTGCCCGACGAGAAAAATCGGCACGCCTGTCGCTTTGGCAACCTGGGTCAAGCGCGCGGCACATTCGCGGACCTGGGAGATGCTTCCTGCCGCGCTCGTCAGCTCTTCGAGGTACACGGTTTGAATCGAATCCACGATGACGAGTTTGGGCTTCAAGTTTTCAATGTGCGCGGTGATTTCGTCGAGGTTCGTTTCGGTGAGGAGAAAGAGCGTGTCGGGTTGCATACTCAGACGCGCGGCGCGCATTTTGATTTGGTGCACCGACTCTTCGCCAGAAATATAGAGCACAGTGCCGACGGTTTGCGCGAGCGTCGCCGCCATTTGCAAGAGCAAGGTGCTTTTGCCAATCCCGGGTTCGCCGCCGATGAGCACAAGCGAACCCGGCACGATGCCGCCGCCGAGCACGCGCGCGAGTTCGGGCATCGGCACCGGGATACGTTGAAAACCTTCGACCGCAACGTCCGTGATTTTTTGCGGCGCACTGCGCGGGGTGAGTGAGGCAAGCGACGATTTCTTTTCGTCCACGACGCTCACCGTCATCTCGACCATGCTGTCCCAGGTTTCGCAATCGGGACACTTGCCGTAAGCTTTCGGCGACGTGAAACCGCATTGCTGGCAAACCCATTTCACGCGCGTCTTGTTTTTGGGTGGCATACGCAACCTCGAATCAAACGTTTGTTCTAAGCCACATTTTACAACGAGATAAGGCGGGCGTCAAATGAAAATTCGAGACGCCGGTCCATATTCG
>CAZPIR010000177.1:0-7664 GCA_964586085.1 uncultured Anaerolineaceae bacterium
AGCCACCGGCCGGACGCGAGTAGTCCAGGTAGAGCATCGAGGCCACCGCGTCGACGCGCAGTCCGTCGATGTGGAATTCGCCGAGCCAATACAGCGCATTGTTCGTCGTCGTCCAGCCCACGAGGTAGCGGTTGCTCGTCAGCGTCGCGCCAAGCCGTGCGAGCGAAGGGTCGCGTTCGTAATCGCCGGTCGTGTTCGTCAACCACACGTAACTGCTCGTGAACGCGCTGTTGATCGTCGCCAACCCGACGCCGTGTCCCACATAGCCGGGACGATTGAGCGCGCTAAACACCAACTTCCAGGTCGTGCCGGCGTGGGCAATCTGACCCAGTTGCGCCGACGTACTTCCGCCGCAATTGCCATCGCCCGCATAGACCACTTGGTTATCGTTCAGCAAAATTCCTTTCGAGTTGTAACAATCGCTCGCGCACACCGGCACGAATTGCAACAACCCAGGATGATAGTTGATCAGTTCCGCCATCGAGTGCGAACAACCCCATTCCCAGCCGCCGGCTTGCACCACGCCGCTATCATTCACGTATGTCAATTGATCGCCCTCGTGTCCAGCGACCCAGCCCGAATCGCCGTGCACGGCAAAGTAGGCGGCATACTTGCTGTTGCCGTACGTCAGCCGACTATCGCCAACCCAACTGCCATTGTAACTTGTCAACGAACCATCCACGCTCGATTTCCAAACCTGGCTTCCGTCCGCATTGTGTTTTGCCAGCCACATGATTTTCGCGTTCGGGTCCCACAACAAAATCGCAAACTTGCCATCACTGTGCGCGGTCAACCCACGCACATATTGTCCGGCAAAATTCCAAGTCTGCACGATGCTGTTGCCGTTGAGCACGCTGACGTGCCCGTTGCCGCTTGCATCCGTCCACCCGACCAACGTGTTGCCGTTCGTCAACGGCTCGTGATACAAACGCGGTCCGATGGAGCAAAAGCCCCAGGTGCAAAAACTGCCGATGCTTGGTTCGAGCGCTTGCGGCAGTGTGACGACGAGGTGGGTGATTTTGGGTTTGAGCGCGCCGGCGATGCCGCCTTGCACGAACGGGAGAAACAAGGTGCCCGGCGCATTCGGCGCGCGCAACTCGCCGAGCGTGCGCTCGCCGGCAAAGCCGATTGGCAAACTCGCCGCCACGTTGTGCGGGGATGTCGGCAACCCGAACAGTGCGAGCAAAACGATTAACGCGCCGAGCGCGACCCAGCGCCACGCCACAACCTGGGTTGATTTATTCAACGGAGTTTTCCTTTCGCTTGGGTCGCCCAAACAAGCCAACGTAAAACACAATTGCCGTCACGACGAACGCGATATAACCGAAACGCGCATCGAGCGTCGTCGCGGTGAAAATCGAAGGCGTGGGGAGCGCGCTCTTGTCGTAATTCGCAATCAACGAGGTGAACACATTCGTCGCCGCGTGCGCGCCGAGCGCCAGTTCGAGCCGATTGTCGCGAATCGTCACGAGTGCAAACAACAAACCGACGCTGAAATAGTACGCGGGCAACAATAACGCGTCCACGCTCACTTCGGGATTGCCGAGATGTAACGCCATGAACACAAAGCCGCTGATCAACGCCAGAATGTACCGATTGCGAATTCGCAGACCAAGCGATTGCATCAAGTAACCGCGAAACACCAACTCTTCACCGGCGGTTTGAATCGGAATGAACACGAGGACGAGCGGCAGAATTTTCAAAAACTCGACGGGCTTGAAGGTGAACGCGTACCGACCTGGATACAGCAACGCCTCAACCAGACTACCGAGCGCGGACAGCGCGAAAAAGAAAACGAAACCGAGCGCGTAGCGTCGCCAATCGAGGCGCGCGAGCGGCGTGACGAGCGAACGCATCGAACGTTGATGAATGACGCGCACGGCAAAGAGCACACTCGCAAACAAGGCGACCGGGCTGAGCATGAGGATAACGAACATGAGCGCCGGGTCCAGACCCAGGATGCGCCCGTTCGCCAAGTCAATCGTCGTGTTCGGGTCGTTATCGAAAAAGATGTACGCGGCGAGCGCAACGCCGATGATGAGCGTCACACCAAGCCAGCCAAACAGAATCGCGAACACGGCGAGCACGTACCGCCACCATTCGTTTTTGCCTTCACGTGCAAGATTAATGTAATCCATTCCCTGTCCTTTCGGCTGGATTATACATCGAAATCGCTACGAGCGAATGGTTTTATTGCAGAACGGGCAATGGGTGCTGTCATTCGGCTCGGCTTTAATAATTCCTTCGACCTCGATGCCGATAGTTTCCTTGCATTTTGGGCAGTGGGTGATTTTTACATCGCCGCATTTGTCAACGTCTACCTTGGGAACTTCGGCAGGTTTGCGCGTAATAAAATAGATGACGAGAACAGCCACAAACATAATCGTTGCGAAGGTAGAATCAATCATGTTGACTCGGCTCTTTGAGGGCAAGTATAACCGGCACAGCATGCCGATTACATCCACAATGAGCGGCAACAAAAATACCTGCTGTCACCGCATCCGATGCGCGAGAGACCGCAGGTAGAAAATTGCTCAACCTTTACGCCCCATGCGCAAAAGACATACTCGACAATCTCAACAATCGTCGTACGGATCATTTACTACAGGGACAAAGCCAAGCGTTCAGTTCAAGTATATTGTAAAAGTGCGACAAGTCAAGAATCAGTACACCAAAAAATCCGGTGTGCAATAGCGTTCCATCCACACAAAGGGGTTGTGCCATTTCAAACCCTTGTGACTGGGGCCAAGCGGACCGGCGTGACCCAGTTTGCCAAGCAAGCGAATGCCCCACGCGCCGGGAAACGCCAACCATTTCTTGTGCAACCATGCCGGCGCATCGCTCTCCGGCGGACCGATGGGGTCGGGCAAGAGTTCGACCTGGGTCGCGTTGCCTGTTTGCGGCGTCAAAGCCGGCACCAAGTCAAAGCGCGTCGTCGTGAAATTGACATTGAGCCGGATGCCGATAAAGGGGATGATGAAACCGGGAACGGTGGTCATGTATCCCATTTTCACGTGCTGAAAATACGAGGCGTGCGAACCTGCCGCCACGTACACACGCGGATGCTCGTCGCGTTCCAACTCGATCTCTTCCCAGTGGCGCCGTTTGCCGGTTTCATGGGCGTAATAACTCGCGCCGAGCGGACGATAATCTGCGCCATCGTAACGCAGGAAAACACAAATGCCTTCCCAGTCGCCCTCGTGTTGATTCGCCCAATCGTCATAGTAATAACAGAACCAGTACTGAATCGCGAGGTCGTCGTCTGAGGCATTCGTCAACGAGAAAATCGGACGCCCAATTTCTTGCGGTTCAGGCACATAATCCTTGCCCAGGTCGGTTGCGCGTTGCGTTGCCATGTTCGCTTCGAGCCAGGTTTGCACGCGCGCGTACGCAATCACCGGAACACGGTTACGCATTTCCTGGGTCGCGCCAACCAATTCAAAGTACGTTTGCCAGGCATGTTCACGATTGGGCAGGAGGTGATTGAGCAGAAAAAGTTGGTCGCGCGGCGACGCGCTCGCAAGCGTGTCGAGCGTTACCGGGCGGCGCGGCTGAAAATAGCCCGCGCCCAGTGTGCTCGTTTGCAATAACAGCTCGATGCTGTGTGGGTGATAGTCGCCGAGGGTGGGCGCGTCCGAACCTGGACGCGGCAATTCAGGTGATTCGGGGAACAAGACGAGATACGGCGCAAAACGGCGCGCCAATTCATAACGTGCGTCCCAGGTGAGTGTTGGCATGTTCCCCTCGTCGGAAAATGTCATACTGAGCGAAGCAAAGGGTCGCGCAAGATGATCAAGCGCGATGCTTCGCTACGCTCAGGGCGAAAATCAAAATTGTCAGCCCACCAATTTTTCAAACTCGGCAATGTCTTGGCGAATCACATCGAGACTCGCGCGCCAAAAGTCCGGCGTGCGAATGTCAATCCCAAAACGCGCGGCGAGTTCCGCCGCATCCGCCATGCCGGTACTCGATAGCAAATCGTCGTATCCCGCTTTGAATTTTTCTGCGTCGTCGAGATAGCGCGCGTACAGACCCAGCCCGAACAGCAAGCCGAACATGTACGGAAAGTTATAGAACGTCGCAGAATAATAGTGCGGTTTCATCGCCCACATGTACGCGTGCAAAGTGTCGGGGTCGAGTCCATCGCCGTACGTGTCGCGTTGCGCCTGCAACATCAATTCGCAAAATTCGTCCACGGACAATTCGCGGCGTTGACGTTTTTCGTACACATTCTGCTCGAAAATAAATCTGCTCGAAATGTCCACCACGACCTGACACGCATCTTCGAGCATCGCTTCCAGGATGACGATCTTGTTTTGCTTGTCCGCCGCTTGCATTGCCGCGCGCGAGGCGAGGCGTTGACAAAAGATACTCGCGGTTTCGGCGAGCGTCATCGGCGTTTGATGTTGGAACATGGTACGCGAGGCGAGGTTGAGATTGTGGTACGCGTGACCCAGTTCGTGCGCGAGCGTGCCGACGCCGCCAAACACCGGCTTGAAATTCGCAAACACGCGCGATTCATCCTTGCGCACGCTCATGCAGAACGCACCGTCGCGTTTGCCAACCCGTGGCTCGGCGTCAATCCATTTTTCGCGAAACGCGCGCGCGCTCAGTTCACCCATCTTGGGCGAGTACGCCTGAAACGTCGTGACGATAAATTTTTCCGCATCTTCAAAGGTCCACGTGCGTCCGCCGTCGCCGAGTGGCGCGAACAAATCGTACCACGCGAGCGCAGGCAAGCCGAGCGCGTGCGCTTTGGCTTTAAGGTAGCGCCGAAAATCCGGAAACGATTCGCGTGCGGCGGTCATCATCGCGTCGAGCGTCGCGCGGTCAATGTTGTTGTTGAACAGCGCCACGTCGAGCGGCGAAGCCCAGCCGCGTCGTTTGCCCAACAAATTCGTCGTGCCTTTCACGCCGTTCATCGCGGCGGCAATCGGCACCGCGGCATTTTTCCACGCGGCGATTTCGGCGTCGTATGCCGCGCGGCGGACAGCACGATTCGGGTTCGAGGCGAGGTTGCGCGTGGCACTCATCGGCAAGGTTTTCGTTTCGTCTTCCAGTTCGACCTTGACCATCAACTGCGATGTAAAGTTGCCGTGCAGTTTTTGCCACGCCGTCGCGCCCATCAAACGCATCTGTGCCGCAAGTTCTTCTTCGGCGGGCGACATTTGATGGTGCGCTTCGATGTTCGCCTTGTGCAACATGTACGCGTGCTCGCGTGCGAGCGAGGATTGCGCGACGAGCGCGTCTACATCGAGCGAGCCAATCCACGCGGTAAAACGCGTGGCGAGTGTTTGCACGCGCACCTGGGATTGTTGCAGTTCGCTCATCTTGGCTTGCGCGAGATTGTTGCGCGAATCGGTCGCGACGAAACTGTTGATGTACGAACCCAGTGTGCGCGATTGTTCGAGCAGGGCGTTGAATTGCGTGAGTGCTTGCTCGAATGTGGTCACGGTCGCGGCGTCGAGCGACGCGGGTTCACGTTTGGCAATGTGGTGCGCGTCGAAAAATTCGGTGAGTTGGTCAATCGCTTGGAGCACCGCTTGCGTTGCTTGCACAAGTTCCGGCGAATCGAGACCGGGAAAGATGGGCGTCATATCCCAGTGAGGCAGTTGAGGGGAATTGGACATCATTGTCTCCAGATAAAAATTTTGATTGGACGTTTGTATTATACGCGATTTCCAAAATGCGTCTACGGCGTGCGGTGTTGTCGAAATCAGTGCCCCCTCACCTCAATCCTCTCGCCTCCGGGGTGAGGAGGCAATTCCCCTCTCCTTTCAAGGGAGAGAGCCAGGGTGAGGGTGAGGTGTACGATTTGCCTCAAACGCCAATTGTGCTAAAATCGTTTTCTGCGTCGCGAACGATTCATCGCGCGCTCATCCACTATGAAAATACTTGTCCGCTTACTCAAAACACTCAATCGTTATCGTTGGCAACTTGCCGGCTTGTTACTGCTCGTGTTCGGCGCAACGGCGACCGCACTTGTCACGCCCTCACTCATTCGTCGCGCAATTGACGAAGGGCTGGTGAAAAATGATGCAGGTGCGCTCTCCCAAGTCGCTCTGCTGATTATCGGGGTTGGCTTGCTCCGTGCCCTGCTCGGCTTTGCGCGCCGTTACACCGCCGAGTGGCTCATCAATCGCACAGGGTATGATTTTCGCAATGCGATGTACGACAAGATTCAACGCTTGTCATTCAGTTATCACGACTCGGCGCAGACCGGTAACTTGATGAGTCGTTGCACCGAAGACATCAGTTCGCTTTCGCGTTTCGTCGGACAAGGCGCGGTCGAACTCGTCCAGGTCTTGCTCTTGTTGCTGGGCATTTTGCTCTTGTTGCTGCAAACAAGTGTCACGCTCACGCTCATTGGTCTCGCGCCGATTCTTTTCCTCACGTACATCACGGTTCATCTTGGGCGCATCATCAGCCCATTGTTCTTGCGCGTAGATCAAACGCTCGGCGATCTGTCGTCCGCGCTCCAGGAAAATTTGACCGGCGCCCAAGTCGTGCGCGCATTCGCGCGGGAAAAATTCGAAAAGGAAAAATTCAACAAGACAAATCGCAAATTGTACGATGCCCAGGTTCAAGTGGTGAGCAATTGGGGATTTTATTTGCCGTCCATGTCCTTGTTCATCATGCTCGCGACGGCGTTGATTTTGTGGTTCGGTGGACAGATGGTGTTGGCGGGCGAATTGACGGTAGGCCAACTCGTCGCGTTCAACGCCTACTTGATTCTGCTCGCGCAACCGGTGCAAGACCTGGGTTTTGTCGTCAACTCGGCGGGCGAAGCAATTGCCGGCGGGCAACGTTTGTTTGAAGTGCTCGATGTGGACGAGGAAATTAAATCGCCGGCAAACGCGGTGCCCGCGCCGACCTTGACCGGTCAGGTCACGTTCGACGAGGTGACGTTCTCATATCGCGGCACACGCGATGCGTTGAGCCAGGTCTCGTTCGAGGCACAACCGAATCAGATCATTGCGTTGATCGGTCCGACGGGTAGCGGCAAGACGTCACTCATCAATTTGATTCCGCGTTTCTACGATGCGACGAGTGGGCGCGTGTGCGTGGATGGCTTGGACATCAAGGCGCTCGATTTGAAATCTCTGCGCTCGCAGATTGGTCTCGTTTTGCAAACGTCGCTCTTGTTCTCGTCTTCGATCCGCGACAATATCGCGTACGGGCGACTCGAGGCGAGCGAGGACGAAGTGATTGCGGCGGCGACGGCGGCTCGCGCGCACGAGTTCATCATCAAGTTGACCCAGGGTTATGAAACGGTTGTCGGCGAACGCGGTGTGACGTTATCCGGTGGACAGCGGCAACGCATCGCGATTGCGCGCGCGTTGTTGATGAATCCGCGCATCCTGATCCTCGACGACTCGACTTCGAGCGTGGACATGCAAACCGAGTACTTGATTCAGCAAGCGCTCGCCGAGTTGATGAAGAATCGCACGACGTTCGTCATCGCGCAACGTCTCTCGACGGTGAAACGCGCCGATCAAATTCTCGTGCTCGATGGCGGGCGCATCGTTCAGCGCGGCAAGCACGACGAGTTGTTAGAGCAGGGCGGCATCTATAAACAGATTTACGATTTGCAATTAAAAGACCAGGAACAATTCGCGCACGAAATGATGTTTCTGGACGAATCGGAAATCGCGGAGGAAGGT
>CAZPIR010000178.1:0-7630 GCA_964586085.1 uncultured Anaerolineaceae bacterium
TCACACCTACTTGCCGGTCGCTTCCAAGAGTGGCTCGTCGTCATCCTCGTCCACAATTTTGGGTAGCGGCTGACGTTTGATGATCGCTTCCGCGTACGCGAAAATCGTTTTCTTGTTTTCCTGCCACAGATGCCACGCCGTCGGCAGACCGGGGATGATAAAGAACGCGAGGACGAGCAGAGAAAAGTACGTGTCAATGCCCTCAATGTTCCCAAACCACACGCCGAGCACATAGCCCAGCATCGTCATGCCGATGCCCCACAACACACCGCCGACCAAGTTGTAAAAGAGGAACGTGCGATAGTTCATCGAGACGGCGCCCGCCACAATCGGCGCGAACGTGCGGATGAACGGCACAAAGCGCGCGGCGGTCACGGTGATCGCGCCGTACTTGTCATAGAACTCTTTGGCTTTGCGCAAATTTTTGCGTTTAAAGAAACGCGAGTTTTTGCGATTGAAAATCGGCGGACCGACCTTGTTGCCAAACCAATAACCGACATTGTCGCCTAGTACCGCCGCGGTGAAAATGCCGACAGTCAGAATCACAATGTCGAACAAGCCGCGCGAGGCGAGCAAGCCGGCGGTCATCAACAAACTGTCGCCGGGCAAAAAGAAGCCAAAGAATAGTCCTGATTCGGCAAAGACAATTCCCCAGACTCCCAGATAACCAATTGTTTTGATGATTTCAGCTAGATCCAAGTGCATAGTGCCTTGCTTCCTTTCGAGCAATTTTTTACGGGTGATATTTTAAGCGGAGCGAAACCCAAGGGTCTCGCTCCGCTCCGTCGAACTGGTTCCGTGCGTTCCGATTTTACGGGTACGGTTTGGTCGCGGGCGTGGCGGCGGGTTGCGGCTTGGGCGCGGGCGGCGCACCCGGTCCGGCTTGCGGGAGAGTGTTCGGGTTGCCGCTTGCGACGGTGACAAACTCTGCCGAGATCCAACCTTGCTGTCCGTTTGCCAGATTGATTTGGTACCACAACGCGTCCACACTCCGCGCGACCAGCGTGATCTGCGAATCTTTTTTGAGTGTGCTGACCAATTTGCCTTTGCTATCCGGAGTCGCGCGCACATTCAACGTGCTCGGCGTCACTTTGGCGATGACCGGCGCGGGTGTGGGTGTGGGCGGAACCTGAGTCGGCAATGCCACACGCGTGGGCGCGACCGTCGTTGCTCCGCCGGCAATTCCGCGTGTCGCGGTGCGTACCGGCGTGCTTGCGGCAGTTTGTCCAAACGCGCCGCTGTTCACGACGAGCGCAACGCCGCCGAGCAATAACGCGCACACGAGCAAAACACCGGCGGCAATGGCGAGAGGAATCCACTCACGTCCCGGTCCAAACATCGCGAGCGGCGAGCGTCCGCCACGTTGAGGTTGACCTTGCGGCGGTTGTCCCGCCGGTTTAGCTTGCGGAGGGCGCGCGGGCGGGCGAGTTGGCACTGGCGCGCGCGACGCCGGGATGCTGGATGCCGGGCGTGCGGTAGGCGTTGGCGGGCGCGAGTACGGTGCAGGCGCGCTCGTTGGTGCTTGTGGCGGTGTGCTGGGTGGCGCGCTCGGTTGTGCGGTTTGCCCGCCGGGTTTGGGCGTCAAACTCGAAAGCGGAATCACCGTCGAAGTTTCGCGTCCGGGAGGTGCGCCGGAAACCCATTCGGCGCCGTCAAAGTACATCCACTTGCCGGTGCGTGGGTTGATTTCCCACAACACGCCGAATTGATCTTGAACGGCGAGCCGGCTGACCTGGTCTTCGTACTCGGCGCGGCTGATGGGTTCGCCGCGTTGCACACGGGCTTGGAGTTCTCTAAATTTGCCTTCGGCTTCTTCAAATGTCATACGTACTCCTCTTTAATTTCATTCGACGGCGCGCTCAAGCGAGTTCAATCGTCTGGTGCAATTCCGGCACGACCACGTTGCATTTGGGGTTTGCCACGCGCAACGCCTCGGCAAGCGCGAGCGAAGATTGCGTTTCGCCGTGCACGACAAAAATTCCCTTTAACGTGTTTTGCACGCGCCCAACCCAATTCAACAATTCGGTGCGCCCAGCGTGCGCGCTAAAACCATCAATCGTTTCGACGCGCGCGTTCACGATGAACTCGTCGCCAAAGATGCGAATCTTTTTCACGCCGTCCACGATGCGGCGTCCCAACGTGTTCTCGGCTTGATAGCCGACAAACAAAATTGTGTTACGTGGATTTTCGACGTTGTACTTGAGGTGATGCAAAATGCGTCCTGCTTCGCACATGCCGTTGGCGGAAATAATCACAGCGGGTCCGGGCGTCGCGTTGATTTTTTTCGATTCTTCGACCGAGCGCGTGTAATGCAACTTGCCAAACCCAAACGGGTCGTCGTGCGCGAGCATGTGCTCGCGAATTTCTTCGTCGAAACAATCCAGGTTCACGCGAAAGACGTTCGTCACATCAATTGCCAGCGGCGAGTCCACATAGACCGGCACGGCGGGCAGTTTGCCGTGCTCGAATTGGCGATGCAGGGCATAGACCAATGCTTGCGTGCGTTCCATCGCGAACGAGGGAATCACGACCTTGCCGCCGCGCGCGAGTGTTTCGCCGACGACGCGCGCAAATTTTTCTTCCGCGTCTGCTAGACTGTTGTGTTCGCGATTGCCGTACGTGCTTTCGACAATCAAATAATCCAGTCCGTCAACCGCTTCGGCGTCGCGCAAAATCGGCGCGCCCGGGCGACCCAGGTCGCCGGAAAAAGCGAGGCGAATCGTGCGCGTGCCCTCGCGTGCTTCGAGTACGGTGATCGCCGAGCCGAGAATGTGACCGGCATCGTACATGATCGCGCGGGCGTGACTGTTGATCTTGAACCACTGATGATAGCCGTGACCGACCATGTGGCGCAGAGCGTGTTCCGCGTCGTTCGAGGAATACAGCGGCTCGACTTTGGGCAATCCTTGCCGCGATTTTTTCTGGTTCATGTACGCGGCGTCTTGCTCTTGGATGCGCGCGCTATCGCGCAACATCAACTTGGTCAGGTCGTGCGTTGCAGACGTGCAATGAATGTCGCCGTCAAAACCGTGCTTGACGAGCATGGGTATATTGCCGCAGTGGTCAATGTGCGCGTGCGACAATAAAACCGCATCGAGAGTTTTCGGATCAAAGGGTAGATTGGAATTGCGTTGCAGGGCTTCGGCGCGATGACCTTGATAGAGTCCGCAGTCGAATACAAAGTGGTTGCCGTTCGTTTCGACGAGATGCATGGAGCCAGTCGTCGTGCGCGCGGCGCCGTGAAATGTAATTTTCATGTGGGTTTCTTGCGTGCGCCATTCTACCACAGTTTGCGTAGAATGTGTAGCAAGTCGGTTCCGAGTAAACAAGTAAACAGGTAAACAAGCAGACTGGTTGATCGGTCTACTTGTTTACCTGTTCTGGTTTTTTACGAGACGACGATAGTTTGCTTGCCTTGTTGATCTTGTAACCACGCGACGTACTCTTGCACCAACCCGACCCAGTAGTCTTGCGCTTGGGTAGTCTTGAGTACGATTTGACCGGTGATGGTGCGCGTTTCACCGGGCGCGAGTGGGGTGGTGAATCCCCAGCGATATGGATGATCCACGCCGGAGCGATTGGTGAAATCAATGCCGACGCGATAGTTGCCGGCGGCGGCGGGGAATCCGCTACTCGCAAAGTTGTCGCCTTCTTGGTACACAAATCCCGCATCGGGACCCTGGGTGGCGAGTGTGAGGTTGCTATCGTTGCGAACGGTGATGCTGACGTTGAGCGCTTGTCCTGTCGCCACGTTCGTGGGTGAGAATGTCACGTTGGTGATTGTGATGCCGGGTTTGACGGTGATGAGTTGCGTGCCCTGGCGATCTTGCAACCACGCGACGTACTCTTGCACCAACCCCGCCCAGTAGTTTTGCGTTTGAGCGTTCTTGAGGTGAATCACGCCGCCGATGGCGCGCGTTTCGCCGGGATTGAGCGGCGTACCAAAACCCCAACGATACGGATGATCCAGCCCACTGCGTCCATCGAAATCAATGCCGACGCGATACTTGCCGCTGACCGCCGCAAATCCACGCGAGGCGAACGTATCGCCTTCCTCGTAGATGAAACCGGGCGCCGGGTCTTGCGTTTGCAAAACGGCGTCGCTGTCGTTCAGCACGGTCATTGTTACGGTGAGGTAATTGCCGGTGCTAAGCGTTGTCGGTGTGAATGAAACGCTCGTGAGCTTGGGACCGGGTTTCGGCGCGGTGACACTCACGACCTGGACGCCGACCTTGTCCTGAATCCATGCTTTTTGTTCCTGCACCAAACCGACCCAGTAACTCTTGGTCGCAATTGTTTTGAGGCGAATTTGCCCGGTGATGGTGCGCGTTTCGTTCGGTTGCAGGGGCGAACCCAAGCCCCAGCGAATCGGATGGTCAACGCCACTGCGCGCGTCAAATTCGACGCCGACGCGATAGCTACCCGGAACATCGGGATAACCGCGCGTGAGGAACGTGTCGCCTTCCTCATACACAAAACTGGGATCGGGTCCTTGAGTGGCTAGTGCAGTCGCGCCATCGTTCTGCACGGTGATCGAAACATTCAGCAATCCGCCGGCGCCAAGCGAGCTGGGCGAAAAGACGGCATTGACGAGGTGAACGGCGGGCAACACTTGAACGAGTTGCACGCCCACGCGGTCTTGCACCCACACGGTTTGTTCTTCGACGAGACCGCCCCAAAAGTTGCGCGAGCCGATGCTCTTTAACCGAATCGCGCCGGTGATGGTGCGTGTTTCGCCGGGTTGGAGAGGCGTACTGCCCAAGCCCCAACGATAGGGATGGTCAATGCCGGTGCGTCCGTCAAAATCAATCGCAACGCGGAACGCGCCTTTTTGGTCGGCGAACCCGCGACTGACGAACGAATCTTCTTCTTCGTAAATGAATCCCGGTTCGGGACCCTGAGTTGCCAAAGGTGTGGTGGTGTTGTTGCGGACGGTGATGCTCACGTTCACGAGTTTGCCCGACCCAATCGAAGAGGGCGTTAAACTCACACTCGTGACCTGGATTTGGTTGAGCTTGTACGCCGCAAACACATCGCCGCGCCCGGTGCCTTGCGTGTTCGGGTCGAGTCCCAGGTTGACGGTCGAGGACATGAGCAAATTTTTGATTTGCGCTGGTGTGGCATCGGGTTGCGCTTGGAGCAAGAGCGCGCAAGCGCCGGTCGCGTGCGGGGTTGCCATCGAAGTGCCGGAGAGCGAGGCATAGTACTGACCAACCGGCTGACCCATTTGTGTATTCGCCGCATGAGGCGCAACAATGTCCACACCCGGAAAACAAAGGTCTGGCTTGATGCGTCCATCGGCGGTCGGACCGCGCGACGAAAAATAAATTTCGCCGTCGCTCTTGGTCGTCGCGCCAATGGTGATGACATTAAAGGCGCATCCCGGCGAACCAACCGTGTACGGTCCTGGTCCGGCATTGCCCGCCGCCACGCACACGACCACGCCGCGACTCACGGCAGTATCGCACGCGACCGAGAGCGCGTCGGTGCCGTCGGTTGCGCCATCCGCGCCAAGCGAGAGGTTCATCGCTTGCACGTTTTGTTGCACGCCCCATTCGACGCCGGCAATCACGCCGCTAATCGAACCGTATCCGTCGCGTGTCAACACTTTGGCGATGTAAAAGGAGCATTCGGGTGCGACGCCACGATACAAGCCACCGCTTGCCGCGCCGGTGCCGCCGACCGTGCCGGCAACGTGGGTGCCGTGCCCGTTACCGTCGCCATTGCCTTCGCCGCTGAAATCTGCCATGGCGGCAACCCGCCCGGCAAAATCCGGGTGTGAGGCATCCAAGCCCGTGTCCACGATGCAGACCTTGACACCTTTGCCGGTGTAACCGGTCTGCCACATCAAGGGAGCGCGAATCAAGGGCACCGAAACATGCGTGCACGTGTGAACCTTGGCGTCGAACCAGATCATTTCTACATCGTCGCGGTCGCTCAGTTGATTGATCGCCTCTGGGGTCGCACTCAACGCGGTTGCCGGAATCAAACGATACGTAAACTTGGGCGCAGTTGTGCCGGCGATGTTCATCGCGGTTGCCATCGCGCCGGGTTTGAATCTAACGATGATCGGCAACTGTTGTGTGCCGGTCGCCATTGCGCGCGGTTGCAATTGTTCGGCGAGCAAAGGGTGGATCTTGTTCGGATTAGGCATACGCCTCCTTTTTGTAAAGTGGACAACGAACCCGATAGTCGAACTTATTGCGGTGGATTAATTACAAAATCCTCGTTAAAGTCGGCAAAGATCAAGGTGCGCGCATTTGGCTCGCCCAAATTGATTTGTTTGACCGAGCCGTCTTTGGTCGAGAACCACACTTTGACCGGTTGATTGACCTGGGTGGATTGCGGAGTTGCGCCCGGAGTTTTTGCCGGTTGCACGAGCGTTTGCACAAAGGTGGTTTGGTAGCCCACACATTGAACACCATCAATCGCGGTGGGTGGCAGGGTGGTGGCTTGTTTGACTTGAATGACTTGGTCGCGCAACAGATGTAAATTGACGCGGTCAAAAAACGGCGTAGGTTGATTGCGTCCCATTAATTTGCCGCTGAAATCATAGAAATAGACCGTTCCCCCGATCTTGATGAGCACGTCGCTTTCGAATTGGTAGAAACGATCCGGCAAAACAACCGCAATGTTGCGTCCCTCTTCGACGATGCGGACGCTATACGATTTAGTTTTTTGCACGGCACTGGTCATGGCGTTGACCAACGCGTCGCGTGGATTGGGCGTGGGGGTCAGTGTAATGGTGGCAGTGGCAGTTGGCGTTGCCGGAATCCGTGTCGCGGTCGCGGTTGATGTCATCGTTGGAATCGCGGTGGGCACTAGAGTGGGGGGCACTCGGGTAGCGGTAGGAACGGTGGTTGCGGTTGGTGCCGGAGTTGGGGTAGGGGTTGGTTCGGGGGTGCACGCGCTCACGCTCAACACGCCGAGCACCAACACGGCAACAAGAACAAGCTTTAAATTCATCGAGTAAAATCCTCCTGATCGAACGTACCTTGATGTTGCAAGTAACGGAAACAGCGGCTATTTTAGCATAAAGGCAAAGCAGACACAAATCGTCTTGGGGGCAAGGATGCAAAAAACCTTGCCGAGGTTCACAATCTCGGCAAGGTGAGTCGGGTGGCGCAAAACGTGTGACTTGACCGCGTGGATTATGGCGGGCAAATGGTCAGTGGGCGTTCGAATACTTTGCCGTTCGGTTGGGTGAAAAAGACCGGTTTGTTTTCCTGCTCGTCAATGTACGCCACGCGCGCGAAAAAATACTCGCACGGACCGCCGCCGCCCAGTTTCCAGCCGACCGTCGTTTTTTGCTCGCTTGTGCCCGGCGGGATGCCGGTGTTGGTGCGCGGCGTTTCGCCAGTCGAGCGGTTGGGGGTGTCGGTGCGATACAGATACACAACCCAGCGTTTATTTTGCACGGCGCCGGTATTGTTCAGAAAAGTCGGATAAAATTCCAAATCCACGCCGCGCACCGGGGGTTCCGGCGCGATGCGTAAATTCGTGACAAAGAGACCGGTTTGTGCCGGTGTCGCGGTCGCAATTGCGGCGCGAGTGGGCACCCGTGTGGCGGTCGGCACATTGCCGGCACGCGTTGGTGTACCCGGTGGCGGTACCGTTGGCAGTAAGGTTG
>CAZPIR010000179.1:0-995 GCA_964586085.1 uncultured Anaerolineaceae bacterium
AATATTGGCGGTCGCTTGATGCGCGTACTGGCGCAAGTGTTGACTATGCCGCGAGACAATTTTGGTCAGCGCCTCGACATCGCTTCGCTCAAGCAGGTTTACCATTTCGCAATGTTCGGCTTGCGCTTGCGGCAGTTGCGCGATAATCGGCGGCAAGTACCAACGACGCAGACGCGTCCAGGTATCGAGAATGCGCATCGAAAATTCTATCAGCAATTGCATTTGCGTAATATTGGCAACCGTGTAATGAAATTCAATGTTCAACTCGGACCAACGTTCGAGGTCGTTCATCGCCAGCGCTTTGCCCAGCTCGTCCACAATTTCGCGCAAATGCGCAATGTCCACATCCGTCGCCTTGTGCGCGGCAACCTCGAACGCCAAAATTTCCAGTCGTTCGAGAAGCAACGAGACTGGTTCAAAATCATCGGGCGAGAGTGCAGAAACAACCGTGCCCGTATGCGGCGTAATTTCGACGAGACCTTCGGATTGGAGACGTTGGAGCGCTGTGCGAATGGGGATGGGACTAATGCCCAATTTGATCGAAAGGTTGTCCACAACCAATTTTTCGCCGGGTTTAAGCTCACAATGCAAAATAGCCCGACGTAAAATCTCGTAGGCATACTCTTCTTTGGTGCGATACTTGGGGAATTCGACTGAAGTTAGCATTTTGTCTGTCTGATCGCTTCGGCGAGATTCAGACCGCTGACGTAGATATATCGTATATCCTATATCATATTACATTTTTCCAACCCAAAAATCAAGTTCATTTGGTCAAAATTTGGTACAAAAAAGACCTGCCGGGTTTTTAGAAACCCGGCAGGTCTTGGGTAACCCGAATTCCCAACCCCGCGTCAGTGGGCACGCGAATTTGGTCGCGCTCGGCGCGAAAATTCGGATCGGTTGTGCCTCGTCCGGCGATGTACTCGGGACCGTTCAAACCGAGCGGCACGGTCACATTCGCCCACGCGAACAGGTGAATCGAAGCCGCCAGCGAC
>CAZPIR010000179.1:1005-7588 GCA_964586085.1 uncultured Anaerolineaceae bacterium
GAAAGCCGGGCGTGGCGCCCACGATGCGCTCAAAAGCCGCCAGCGACAGGTCGGGATCGCACAGGCCGGACGCGAAAATGAGCAAGCCCTTTTCCTGAAGCAGTTTGACAACGCGCGTTGCATTCCACAAACCGCCGCACCGCGCAACCTTCATCGCCACGCCATCCATCATTCCGAGCGCGATAAACTCGGCGGTCTCGTCCGGGGTGATGATGCCCTCGTCCATCAAAATCGGGAGCGCGTGTTGTTGGCGCAAACGTTGATAATCACGAAAACGATGCGCGGGCATTGGCGATTCGATGGCACGCAGTCCAGCATCCGCGAGTTTTGGCGCGATGGCAAGCGCGGTGGCGAGATCGTAATGCGTGTTCGCATCCGCCCAGTGAAAACCATTCGGCGCGAACGCGCACACGCGCCGCACAATATCCAAATCGTATTCGGGTGTTTGTGGCGCGCCCACCTTGATGTTGAAACTATCGTAACCGAGCGCGCGTCCTTGGGCGAGTTGTTTTTCAATTCCCGCGATGGTCGGCGCTTGAATCGTCCAACTCAATTTCATCTGCGTTTGTTTTGCGCCGCCGAGCAAATCGGACACCCTGCGATTGGTTTGCTTGCCCCACAAATCGTAACACGCCAAATCAATCGCGGCTTTGCACAACGGTTGCCCCACCGAAAACGCCGACGTGATCGCGCGATTCATCCGCGCGTGAATGTCCGCAAGATCGCTGGGGTCGGCACCCAGGATTGCCGGGGCGAGATAATTGCGCAGAGTTGTCTCTACCGTTTCCGGTGTTTCGTACGTCCACGATTCAACCGGGACGGATTGCCCCCACCCTTGCACGCCATTCTCATCCGTCAAACGTACGAGCACGGACGGACGATGTGGCGTTTTGAAAAATTTAAACTCGCCGACCAACTCGTAATCAAACCGCGCGACATCCACGCGCACAATTTTACTCATTAATTTTTTCTCTCTGGCTAATTCCGCTTTGCCCAATCGTGCGCGGCGCGCACCATCGCGTTGATGTTTTCGAGCGGCGTGTGCGGAGCCATCGCGCAACCGGGCGTCAACACATCCACGCCATTTTCCAAACATTCCCACGCACTCTTGTACACATCGTCTGGCGTACCATTCAGCAAAACGGTGACGGTCGGCACATAGCCGGTCAACCCAACCTTGCCGGCGAGATTTTTGCGCGCCACGTTCACATCCACGCCTTCATCAAAATTGTAAACCGAAGTGCCGGTCTCGGCGATGTGTAGAGTGTGCTTTGTAGATTTGCCGCAGATGTGCATAATCGTCGGCACGCTGAGCGCGGCGCACAGTTCGCGATGGTACGGCAGAATGAAATCGCGGTACGTGTTCGGCGAAATCAAGCCGCCGGAACACCCGGCTTCGCCGATGATGATCGCATCCGTGCCCGCATCAATCTGCGCTTGCGAGTATCGAATCGCCAGCGGCGTCAGCACCTTCATCGCTTGATGCACCCATTCGGGATTCGTGAGCACCCAGATCAAAAAATTGTCGAACCCGAATAATTTTTCCGCGAGCGAAAACGGACCGACAATCGAAGTAACAATCGCCATTTCATTGTCGTACTTTTTTCGCAATTGCGTAATGGCGTTGAGCACAACCGGCACGCGCGCGCGATCAAAGAAATCGCCCGGCACGGTCAGCTCATCCGGGTGTGCGTAGAGGTGATGCTTTTCGGTTGGCACGGTATCGCGCGTGCGATAGTCCACTTCGGCGCCGAGCGCTTCAACTTCGACCGTCATATCGAACGGGAGTTTGATACACTCGGTTTCGGTGCAAAGATGAATGGACTCGGCAACGCGCGCGAGTTGGTTGGCATCGCGATGTGCCTCGGGCCAGTACACGCCGACACGTTCCTGCATCGCAACCGTGATCCCAGTTGCGAGCGCGGCGACCGGCACACGATCAACCGGCTGTCGGCGCAGTGCGTTCAACAATCGTTGTTTGGTGTTCATTTGCGTTTGCCCCAATCCTCCGCCGCGCGTACCATCGCGGCGATGTTTTCAAATGTGGTGTGCGGTGGCATCGAACAACCGGGCGCGAGAATGTCCACGCCGTTTTCGAGACACTGCATTGACATCTGGTACACCTCGTCGGGCGTGCCATCGAGGAAACCTTTGATCGTCGGCACATAACCGATGAGCGTCATTTTACCTTGCATTGATTCGCGCGCCTTGTGAATATCCACGCCTTCATCAAAGTTGTACGCGGTTGCACCCGTCTGCGCGATGTACGGCAAGTGGCGGGTGGACTTGCCACAGATGTGCAAGAGATTGGGCGCGGGAATGCTGGGACACAATTTTTGATGGTACGGCATAATGAACTCTTCGTACACTTGGGGCGACACCAAATCGCCGGAACAACTTGCTTCGCCAATCGTGATCGTATCGGCGCCGGCATCAACCTGCATTCGCGCGTACTGGATCGCGAGATTATTCAACTGATCCATAATCTGATGGACGTATTCCGGATTTTCGACAAGCCAGATGAAAAAATTACCGAACCCAAACAACTTACCCGCCATCGAAAACGGTCCGACGATGGACGTGACAATCGCAACCTCGTTGTCGTACCGCTTGCGCAGTTTGCCGATCGCATCGAGCACGAGCGGCACGCGCCCGCGATTCATCCAATCGTCCGGGATGACAAGTTGCGCGGGGTCATCGTACAGGTTCATCTCTTCCATCGGCAAAATATCCACCGTGCCATAATCAATCGGCGCGCCGATGGCTTCGATTTCGACATTCATATCGAATGGTAGTTTGATGCACTCGATCCGCGATTGTTCCCAGACCGAGGCGGCGAGCGTTGCAAGTTGATCCGCATCGCTGTGCGCCTGGGGCCAATGGATACCAATGCGATCCATCATCCCAACCGTCACCGCCGTCACCACACTTGCGACCGGCGGACGATCCACCGGTTGGCGATTCATTGCATTTAGAAAACGTTGTTTTGTGTTCATCGCACCTCTATCCTTGTACGACCGCCGACGCACACCGCCGACCGCCGCAATTTTTTGTGGTTTGTTATTTTTCTATCCGCGTCCGAAAATTTTTCTTTCGATTTCGCTGACCCGGTAACCCAGCCCCGTGCCGCGCAGTGAGCCAGTGTGCGCGACGCCGTTTTGCACGCGCGCGATGTCGGGATGCACTAGTGCTTCGGGGCGCGAGGTGTCCGGATAGTACTGGCGCGAGTTTGCTTCGACACCCATCAACGGCGACAAGCGCGCGCCTAGCCCCACCGAGTGAAGCAGAGACAAACCTGGGTTCGTCAAATCCTGGATCGTGTACGGAATGTTGGCAACGTGACAACGCGCCGCCGTGAGCAGAGCCATCGAGTGACACTTGCACGACTTGAGCGCGACACCCGACCAACCCAACTGTAACGCCAAATCCATTTCCGCAAAACCGATCAAACTTTCGTCCACAATCACCGGCTTGAGCGCTGCAATCGGACGCATATCGAAACGATGCGCGGTCAAATCGCGTTCGGTTGGTTGCTCGACGTAAAGCAACGCGGCGTACGCGCGCGGCGCTTGCTCACGCAAACGACTCAAGTACCCGACAATGTACGTGGGCGACTCGCACTGCTCGTTCCTGTCCGCCGACAGGTGCAACTCGGCGCGACCTTGCCGACCCAGGATTTCGCTGGCGATGCGATAGACCTCAATCGTGCGCGCGACATCCCAGTCCAGGTCGGTGCCACGCAATTTCACCTTGAGACAGTAGACGCCATCCTGCTCGATCCACGCGTCGAGCGAATTGGGGCGACCATCGCGCGGCGCGTTCGCGCTCACTTCACTTGCACGCAGTTTGTCGAGACCGCCGACGAGGTGGAACACGGGAACAGTCGGCGTAAATTCGGCGCGCACAAACTCGCTTAGGTATTTGCCGCGAAACGATTCGCCGAGAAACGCACTCAGGTCGTGCGACACAAACTCGCGTCCGTACCCGGCATAACTCGAAATGCCGTTGACGTTGCCAAACGCATCGTGCACCGCCGCATCCACCGGCGACGCGCAGACGAGCGCACCCAGGAACGGCATCTCTTCCGGCAGTTGCATTTCGGCACAAATGCGCGCGTTGATCGTTTTCAGTTCCGGCTCGATTTGCCAAAAAATATCGAGCGGGTGCGCAAACTCGGTGTGCGCGGCAAAGCGCGCGCAAATGTCTTGTGTAACGCGGCGCATCACCTGGTCGCGCGTTTCGTGCGGAATGCGTGGCGTGGGAAACGCCCAAAAATCGGAAAGAAAAATCGCGCCCCAACCATCGGCAATCTGCCCGCGTCGGTTTTCGACGCGCACGCGCACGTGGCAGTACGTCACCACGTCCATCACCGACGCGCCGAATTTCAACGGCTCGCGCGCCTTTTCGTTCGTAAAGTACGGCTCAACTTGCAAAATGCGAACATCTGAAGGCAACATATTTCCTCATCTCATAGACTGGATTACTTTGATTTTACTCGGTGATGGTCATCACCGCAAATTTCTTGTTCTGCTCGATTGGAATCCTTTCAACGTGGAATGATTTGACACAAACCATAAAAAACGTAGAATGAATTTGAGTCATCCATCGGGGTTGTCCTCATCGTCTCAACACACACCAGCACGTCAAACTCCAAGCTTTATCCAGTTTGATTAGAGGAACGAATTTCGTATGAGCCGTGATTTTCTTCTTGTCTTGGGCGGCGGGGTCGTGTCGCTCATCACCACGTTTATCGTCTTGTTTGTGATGGATTGGATCTATCGGCGTGATGCGCGTCAAGCCGCAACCGCCGCCACATCCACACCGCAACCCGCTACGCCTCAGCCCAAACCAACGTCAGTTTCCACTTCGCCCAAAATTGTCGCGCCGCCACCGCGTGCCGCCGATCAAGGCTCGAGCAAATCACGCACCGAACCGATCAAACCGCCGGTCGTCGAAACGGCGCCGGTCAAACCAGTTGCTCCCGCTCCCGTTCAAGCCGCCGACCCTGTGCCGACTAAAGCATCGGTCGAAGCCACACCCCAAGCCAACGAGACGCCCGTTGCGCCGGTGCGCGTTGAACCGCCGCCGACACAAACCAGCGCACCCGTTGTTGTCCCCGCGCCGAACGAACCCCCGCCGCCGGAGACCATGCTGAAATAACAAGCAATCCACTCGATAATATTTTTTGCGCGTAAGGAGATTGTGATGAACATTGTGGTTCTGATCAAGCGCGTACCCGACACTGAAACGCGCATTCAAATCAAGGACGGCAAAGTCGTCACGGATGGGATTTCCTGGATCATCAGTCCGTACGACGAGTATGCCGTCGAAGAAGCCCTCCGTCTGATTGAAAAGCACACTGGCAAAGTCACGCTGTTGTGCGTGGGACCCGACGAAGCCAAAGAAACAATTCGCAAAGGTCTCGCGCTCGGCGCGGATGACGCCGTGCATGTGAACGACCCCACTCTGCTCAATGGCGACGCCGTAACCACTTCGATTGTGCTTGCCGCCGCGCTCAAGAAAATGCAGTACGACCTCGTGCTCGCCGGCAAACAAGCAGTCGACGAGGACAATGCCCAGGTCGCGATTCGCGTTGCCGAATTGCTCAACCTGCCCCAGGTCAACTCGGTCATCAAACTCGAATTGAGCGACGACAAGAAATCGGCGCACTGCACCCGCGAAGTGGACGGCGACCGCGACCTTGCCGAAACAAGTTTGCCCGCGCTCATCACCGCGCAACAAGGTTTGAACGAGCCGCGTTATCCTTCGCTCAAAGGCATCATGGGCGCCAAGAAAAAGCCAATCACCGATTGGAAAGCCAGCGACCTGGGTCTCGCCCCGGCGACCTTGACCGCCAAAATCAAGGTCGTGCACATTGATCCACCTGCCGCGCGACCACCCGGCAAAAAGATTGCCGGCGACGCCGCGACCGCCGCGAAAGAATTGGCGCGTCTCCTGCATGAAGAAGCAAAGGTGGTCTAAAATGACAAACAATATTCTGATTGTCTGCGAAGAACGCGAGGGCACACTTCGCAAAGTTTCCTACGAACTCGTCACCGTTGCGAACGAGTTGGCGAAATCACTTGGCGGCGCAGTCCACGCGGCAATCCTGGGTTGTAATGTCGCGGCGAACGCGCAAGCAATGGCGACGAGTGGCGTTGCCCAGGTGTACGCGGTGGACGATCCCGCGCTCGCACTGTTCGCTCCGGAAACATCCACAACCGCGCTCGCCGAAATCATTGGCAAATCCGATCCCAGCATCGTGTTATTCGGCGCGACCGGATTCAGCAAAGAACTGGGCGCGCGCGTTGCCGCGCGTTTGGGTTGGGGACTCGTCGCCGATTGCATCAACATCAAAATGGACAATGGCACGCTCACGATGACGCGCCCGATTTACGCCGGCAAAGCAATTGCGACCGTCCAAGCCAACTCGTTGCCGGTGATGGCAAGCATTCGCCCCAACATTTTCGCGGCGGCATCGAGCAACACGCCCGCCGCGCCAATCGAAAACGTGGCAGTAAGTTTGCCCACCCCCCGCGCGCGCGTGATCGAAAAAGTAAAAAAGGAAGCGGTTGCCGTTGAC
>CAZPIR010000180.1:0-7583 GCA_964586085.1 uncultured Anaerolineaceae bacterium
CTATCCCTTGATCGGTCAAAGCAATGACACGATGCGTGGTATGCAAGCGCGGATAGATGATCGTTTCAAAACCCAGATTCAAATTATTCACGCCGCTAAAACACCCAGCGATGAAGTTGATGTCTGGGTCAAGAATGTCGGCGCGGCGCGTGTAGGCGCGATTGAATCCACCGATGTGTTTTTTGGACCACAGGGAAATTTTGCACGGTTGCCGTACAACACCGGTTCGGGCACGTATTGGCAGTACTCGGTTGAGGGTGGTGGCGCGGCATGGGATCCGTCCGGCACGGTCAAGATTGTGATCAAGGGATACTCGTTTCTCGGTGCGGGCACGCGCTACTTTGTCAAGGTCGTTTTGTCAAACGGCGTGAACTCGGAATATTATTTTAGCGAGTAGACTATGGAATCGGCGATTACAGGGCTTATCATTATTGGCTTGCTGATTTTGGTGGTGGTTGGCATCACCACCACGGCGTTGACGACCCAGGCGCAACTCGCCGAATCGTCGCGCGTGATGCAAGAACGCGCGGGCGACCGGGTGCGCACCAACATCTCGCCGCTCAGCACGACGGTTTCCGCGCCGGGTGATGTGGTGTACATGACGGTGAGAAATATCGGCACAACCAAGTTGACCGACTTTAATCAATGGGATGTGATTCTGCAATATTCGGGCGGAGGCACGGGACAGGTCACTTGGTATCCGTACGGTGCTGGAACAAATCAGTGGTCAGCGCAAATTTACCAGGTCGCCGCTTCATTGACGGCAGAATCGTTTGATCCCGGGGTATTGAATCCCGGCGAAGAATTGTTGATTACCATCCAGGTTTCACCGCCGGTGGATGCGAGCACGATCAACTTGGCGACAACGGCGACGCCGAACGGTATTACAGCTTCGATGGTTTTTACGCACTAGTGGGCTAGCAAGACCAGGAGGTAGAGAAAGATGACGAATGAATTTCACAGCGACAAGGTTGCCCAGCACGGCAACGTGCAACTCTTGACCTTCAAGTTAGACGAGCAAGAATACGCACTCAACATTGCGAACGTGGTTCAAGTTGTGCGTATGGTTGCCGTCACACGCGCACCGCGCGCGTCAGATGCGGTCGAAGGCATGATCAATTTGCGCGGCAAAGTGATTCCGGTCGTAGACATTCGCAAGCGGTGTGGTCTGCCGGTCAAGGAACATGATTTGAATACCCAGTTGCTTATCGCGCAAACCGAAGGACACATGGTCGCGCTGACGGTGGATGTGGTCTCGGAAGTGTTGACCATGCCGGTCGCCAACATCGAAGCCACCGAAGCAGTGGGCGCAGAGATGGAATTTTTGTCGTCCGTTGGTAAATTGGGCGACCGCTTGATTTTGATTTTGGATCCGAAACAAGTTTTATTGGATACCCAAATGGCAATGGCTTAGGTCACAATCACTATGGATCAAAAAAATCCAGCCGGGGGCAAGCCCGACGATCCCCAAACACCGTCGCTCTACCCATCGAACTATGACAGTTATCATCGGACTGAGGCGCGTTATGCTACTCAGCGCGACTTGGCGCTCTCGCAAGCCGACTATGACCGGTTTCGCGCCTTTGTGCTAGAGCGTATCGGCTTGGATTTTCCCGAAGACAAACGCGCGATGCTGGGTCGCGGTTTGGCGCAAGTGATGGATACCATTGGTTGCGCCAACCTTGCCGAGTTGTATCACCGGCTCAATGCTTTGCCGACGACGAGTGTCGTTTGGGATCAGCTCATCAGCGTGCTTACGATTGGCGAAACTTATTTCTTTCGCAACACGAGTCACTTTGATGCGTTGACCAAAAACATTTGGCCTGTCATCATCCGCGAACGCGGGCACAGCGACCGGCGGATTCGCATTTGGAGCGCAGGGTGCGCGACCGGCGAAGAACCGTACTCGCTCGCAATCTTGCTCAAGGAAACAATTCCGAACATTGAAAGTTGGAACGTGTTCATCCTCGCGACCGACATTAACCGCGAGGCATTGAAAAAAGCGCAACTTGGACGGTATGGCCCGTGGTCGTTTCGCGGGGTTGAGAAACGTGTTCAAGACACGTATTTCCAACTGGGCGGGAATCAGTACGTCCTCAATGATGCAATCAAGCGCATGGTCACGTTTGACTATTTAAATTTGGTCGCCGACGCCTTTCCATCGCTGACGAACAATACCAACGCGATGGACATTATCATGTGCCGCAACGTCACAATTTATTTTGACGAACGCCTCACCCGTCAGGTGATTCAAAAATTTCACAACAGTTTGGTGACGAACGGCTGGTTGGTGCCAGGACCGTCCGAACCCAACATGATTTATTACAGCGATTTTGCGACCCAAAATTTTCCGGGCACGGTGGTTTATCAAAAACTCAGCACGGCGCAAAGCAAACCCAAATTCGAGCCGTTCAAACCATTGCCGGAAAATCCTGCGCCGGTGGTTGCCTTTACGCCGACCACCCCGCTCGCGCGAGCCACGTTGCCGCCGGCATCACCGCCGCCACCGCTCGATGTGTTTAAGCAAGCGCTGGAATTGTTGCGCGCCGGCAAAAGCGACGCCGCGCTCACCAAGTTGTATGAAAAAATTGATCAGGACGCGCAGTTCGCGCCAGCCTATTTTACGCTCGGCAAAATTTATGCGAACAAGGGCAACCTGGAAGAAGCGCAACATTGGTGCGAGCGCGCGATCCGTCTCGACAAGATGCACCCCGAGCCGTACTATACGCTCTCGATGGTCTATCAACAACACGGCTTGTTGGATATGGCGGTGGACGCGCTCAAGAAGACGATCTATCTCGACCGCGAGTTTGTGTTGGCGCGCTATAACTTGGCGCAAATCTATCGGCGGCAGGATGAACGCGAGCTAGCTCGCCGCGAATTGCAAAATGTGCAACGTTTGTTGCAATCTAAACCGCGCGAAGAAATCGTGCCCGAAGGCGATGGGATGATTGTCGCGCGTTTGCTCGAACTTGTCGAAAACGAATTGGCGCTGGATTAAATTCCGCGCGGAGCGTACTCGTTTGCAGAAAGAGAGGCATGAGAATGGATCAGCGATTACAACTCAGCAAAGCGTTAAACACTCACCGCCGCTGGAAAGATCGTTTGCTCAAGGCGATTGAGACCGGCACGAGCGAGTTCAAGCCCGCGACCGTGCGGATGGATAGTCAATGTGAATTTGGCAAGTGGCTCTACAATGATGCGTCCGCCGAATTGCAACAGACCGCGCAATATCAGCAAATCAAACAATTACATTCGACCTTTCATCACGAAGCCGCGCGCATTCTCGAAATCGCGCTCCAGGGACGCCGCGACGAAGCGCACCACTTGCTAGGGGTGGGTAGTAATTTTGAAAAAACTGCCGAGGCGTTGAACACCGAATTGATGGGCTGGCATCTGGGTAATCTGCACGAGCAAGCGGATGGCAAAACTACCACGATGGATCGCACGCGCGCGATCCTGGAAGCGCGCGCCAAAGCGCTGACCAAATCCACCGAGGTGCAAACCGGCGAGTCCATTCAGTTGGTCGTGTTCCAACTCGCCAACGAAAAATATGGCATTGCCACCGAGTACGTGCAAGAAGTTCAGCCGATGCGCGACCTGACCCCAGTGCCATGCACGCCTGGGTTTGTTGTCGGCGTCATCAACATTCGCGGTTCGATCTATTCGGTGATTGATATCCGCAGTTTCTTTGGCGTCGAGAAAAAAGAGTACACTGAAACAACCAAAGTGATTTTGGTCAACGCCGCCGGGTTGGAGATTGGCATTTTAGCGGACGACGTAAAAGGCGCGACGAACATTCTTGTCAGTGAAATCAAACCGCCGCTGGCAACCCAGGGTGCGGTGAAAGAAGAATTTCTCCAGGGCGTCACCAAAGATATGCTTATCATTTTGAATCTCGAAACGCTCTTGCGCGACGAGCGGATCATCGTTCACGAAGAGGCGTAAGGCGATGGCATTCACGTTCTTTTTTCGCGACACGCAAACACTCGAACTCGTCGCCGAACATGCGCTCCCGGAACTCAAGCGTCAGCAATTCATTCGAGTGTGGGATGCCGGGTGCGCGTTCGGTCCCGAGCCGTACTCGCTTGCCATCATCCTGCGCGAGAACATGGGACGCTTTTTGTTTCGCAATGTCAAAATCTTTGCGACCGACATTGACGAAAGTAATTTCGGCGAGATCATTGCGCGCGGCGTGTACTCGGAACAAGAACTGGGACGCATCCCCCGCGATATTTTCAGCCGCTACTTTGAACCGTGCGACATGGCGGGGCAATTTCAAATCAGCGACGAGATGCGTCAGGCGGTACAGTTTCAACGCCACGATCTGCTGACGCTTAAACCGGTGCGCGAAGATTTTGGTTTGATCGTGTGTAAAAATGTTTTGCTCCACTTTACGCCGGAACAACGTGCCCAGGTCGTCACGATGTTTCACGGCGCATTGATTGAAGGTGGGTTTTTCGTCACCGAGAACACGCAAAAGTTGCCTCCCGGCACCGAGCATCTCTTTCGCCCGGTGACCGGCGCGGCGCAACTCTATCAAAAAGTTGGCTAGTCAGATTGTTTGTCAACCAACTTGCCGACGAGCCAACTCTGTTATGCAAATCACCAATCTGACGGAACTGAAAAGCATGATCTATTCCAGCAACGCGTATTTGATTCGCGGGGACTGGAATGCGATGGACGATGTGAATACGCTGATTGATGCGGGCAACGACCCCGGCATCATCGAACGCTTGCAATTGCTTTCGACGGGCGTGGGCAAACATCAGGTCGAGCAGGTGATTTTGACACACAGTCATTTCGATCATGCCGGCGCTTTACACATCATCCGCGAAAAATTCAACCCGGTCGTGTACGCGTTCTCGCTCTTTATCGAGCCGGACGAACAGTTGCGTGACAATCAACGCATCAAATGCGGCGACCGCTTTTTTGAAATTATTCACACGCCGGGGCATACCGAAGATTCGGTGTGCCTGTATTGCCAAACAGATGGCGCGCTTTTTGTCAGCGATACGCCGGTGGTCATTCAATCTCCCGATGCCACGTACGATCAGCGATTCATCACCGCGCTCGAACGCCTGTGTAGCAAGGATGTGCGCGCGATTTATTTTGGGCACGGCGCACCGATCACCGAAAAGGCGAACCAGGTGTTGCATACCTCGCTCGAAAATATTCGAACGGCAACGACGAAACACAAAAATTAGGTAGATGACCAGAGTACCAGACCCGAAAGCACAATAGGCTTTCGGGTTTTGTATTTGGTAGCGACTGACATTGCGCTCTCAAATGGGGCGTACTCCGGTATGATATGAATATGCCCCTATCGGTTCTCTCGACGTTTGCCTGAAATAGCCGTAAATTAGTCGTAGTGAAATTTCATACGCGCAGGACTAGGTTGGTTGTGCGCGCTATGCGCTGGATGCTGGCTCAAAATTGAGAACATCAACTCACAAATGAAAATCGCATCGAGTTAAATCAAGGAGGATTTCATGAAGACGCTGGACAATGTTTCGCTAGGCACAAAATTGATTGGTGGGTTTGTCATCGTGGCGGTGATTTTGCTGGCGATGGCGGGGTTTGCCTTTGTCAGCATGAACACGATGCAAGCCGGTCAGGATGAGTTGTACAACGATCGCTTGATCCCGATTGAACAACTTGGCGTTGTTGATCGTGAATTGTATCGTATCCGCGGCGACGTGTACAAATTCATCTTGCTCCCAGATGAACGGAGCAAGACCGAAGCAGAAATCAACGTCGCGGTGGCTGAAATCAACAAACAGATCAAGGATTATCGCGGCAGTCTCTTGCTCAAGGAAGAAAAAGAAGAACTGGTTCGTTTTGACGCGGCATGGGCGGATTATCAAAAACAAGTAGCCGATATATTTGCCAAAACCAAAGCCGGCAATGATAAAGCCGCGATCCAATCTTTGCTGGATGGCGGTGCGGCTTCTAACGCGCGCAAAGCAGTCGGTACGAGTGCGGACAATCTTGTTGCGACCAATGCCAAACAAGCAGAGGAACTGGATAAAAATTTTGACGCGACCACAACTACGACGCGTGCGCTCTTGATTGGCTTGACGGTTTTCGCGTTTATCGTCGCGATTGGTCTCGGCGTGATTCTCTCGCGCAGTATCACCAATCCGCTGGCTCAGGGCGTCAAGATGATGCAGGAGATGGAAAAGGGACACCTGGGCACACGGCTCAATATGGCGCGTCAAGATGAAATCGGTGTGCTTGCGCGCGCGATGGACCAGTTCGCCAACGATTTGCAAACCATCGTCGTCGCCACATTGAAAAAAGTTGCGGCGGGCGACTTGAGTACCGATGTGACTCCCAAAGACGCGCAGGATGAAATTTCACCCGCGCTCAAAGCCACAACCGAATCTTTGCGCGGTCTCGTCGCCGAATCCAAGAAACTGACGAACGCGGCGGTCGAAGGCAAGCTCGCCACGCGCGGTGAAGCGGCGAAATTCCAGGGCGGCTATCGCGAAATCGTCCAGGGCGTCAACGATTGCCTCGACGCGGTGATTGGTCCGCTGAACGTCGCGGCAGAATACGTAGATCGCATTGCCAAAGGTGATATCCCGGCGAAAATCACGGACAAGTACAACGGCGATTTCAACGAGATTAAAAACAATTTGAATCAATGTATTGATGCAGTGAACCTGATGATCGCGGACGCAAACAAACTCAGCCAAGCCGCGATTGATGGTCGCCTCGCCACGCGCGCCGACGCGAGTAAGCATCAAGGCGACTTTCGCAAGATTGTGCAAGGCGTGAACGACACCCTCGACGCCGTGATTGGTCCATTGAATGTCGCGGCAGAGTATGTTGACCGCATCGCCAAGGGTGACATTCCGGCGAAAATCACGGACAAGTATAACGGCGACTTCAACGAAATCAAAAACAACCTGAATCAATGTATTGACGCGGTGAACCTGATGATCGCGGACGCAAACAAACTCAGCCAAGCCGCGATTGACGGACGCCTCGCGACACGTGCTGATGCCTCGAAGCATCAAGGCGATTTCCGCAAAATTGTGCAAGGCGTGAACGATACCCTCGACGCGGTGATTGGTCCGTTGAATGTGGCGGCAGAGTATGTTGATCGCATCGCCAAAGGTGACATCCCCGCCAAGATCACGGACAAGTACAACGGCGATTTCAACGAGATCAAGAACAACCTGAATCTGGCGATTGATGCGGTGAACATGTTGGTCACCGATGCGAACATGCTTGCACAAGCCGGCGTCGAGGGACGCCTCACGACGCGCGCGGATGCGGGCAAGCATCAAGGTGATTTCCGCAAGATCGTCGAAGGTGTGAATGCGACGCTCGACTCGGTCATCGGTCCAATCAACGACACCAAGCAAACTCTGGGGCAGATTGCGCAAGGTGATTTGACCGTGCGGATGAACGGACATTACAAAGGCGATTTCGCGGTACTCAAGGATAGCATTGAAAGCATGACGCGTGGTTTGAAAGGGATGGCATCCCAATCCCAGCAAAGTGCGGTCTCGATGACTTCGGCAACGGCGCAAATTCTCGCGTCGTCCACGCAGATGGCGAGCACGACGCGC
>CAZPIR010000181.1:0-2429 GCA_964586085.1 uncultured Anaerolineaceae bacterium
AATTCCGGCGTCAGTTGTGCTTCCGCGCCCCAGGATGCGTTGACCAACTCGGCTTTGCCGTTGCCGTAATGTGCAATTTCGAAATGCGGTAGTTCGTCCGGCATTGTGCGCGGACCAATCCAATTCACGCGCGATGCGACTGATGCGAGTGCATCGGGAACGGGGTCGGGTCGCGGCGCGAGCATCGTCGCGTGCGCGCCCGCGCGTGCTACGGCGAGCGCGGTGTACATTCCCGCGCCACCGGGCGAGGTCGCGGTGTGTCCGGCAAAATGCAACACATCGAGCGACGCGCCGCCGATGATGAGAATCTCAGCCATTGCGCAAACTCTCGACGCGTGATTTCGCGTTCGCGAGCAATGCGCGAATTTGTTCATCGCTTGCCGCGCCGCCACCTTGCGCGAGTTTCGCATCGCCGCCGCCGCGTCCGCCACAATCGGCGAGCAGGGCGCGAATCAACGCGTTCGCATTCACGCCGGTGTCAGGTGCCGATGAAACGACGAGACCCAGCTTGCCGCCGGCGCGCGTCACCAAAATGGCGACGATGCCGGATTCGTTTTGCAGTGCGCCCGCAATTGCGCGCAAATCCTGGACGACGCGTTCGCCTTCGTCGCTGACAATCACGCGAATTGTGCCGAGTGATTCGGCGCGCGCGGTGAGATTGAGCGCGTGCAAAGCGAGTTGTTGCTCTTGAAATTCCTTGAGCGCATCTTGCGCTTGACTCAATGTTTCGCGTTGCCGCTCGATGACCGGGACGAGATTTTCCGGCGCGGTGCTGTACGCGAGCGTGAGTTGGCTCACGATGTTTTGATATTGCTGGAAAAATGCGAACGCGCGCCCGCCCGCCGCAAAATAGACGCGCGTCTTTTCGTTGCGTCGTTCGATTTTGAGAATTTTCAAAACGCCGATCGCGCCGGTGCGCGGGCAATGTGTGCCGCCGCACGCCGACCAATCGAACGATTCGATCTCGACGATGCGAATTTGCCCGGTCACTTGTGGCGGGCGACGCAACGGCACAGACGCGAGGTTCGCTTCGCTGACAAAGTACGATTTGATTGCGCGATCCTGATAAATAATTTCGTTCGCCGCACTCTCGATGCGCGCGACTTGTTCCGCGTTGAGGGAATTTGTGTTCAGGTCGAGTGTAGAGGCATTGTCAATGTTGATGTTGACCGCGACGGTTTCCATTCCCAGGGCTTGCTCAAATGTTTGCGAGAGCAAATGCTGACCCGAATGGTGTTGCATAAACGCGAGGCGACGCTCGCGGTCAATGCGTGCGTGTACTGTGTCGCCATTCACTTCGCGATCAACGATGTGCAGAACATTTCCATCGTCGCCCATCACCACATCGCTCACGCGCGCATCGCCGAGCGACCCAGTGTCGTGTTCCTGTCCGCCGCCGGTCGGATAAAAAAACGTGGCGTCAAAAATCACGGCGCGGCGACCATCGGTGAGTGTTTGTTTGCCGATGATGTGCGCGTCGAATTCAAGTGTAAGTGGGTCGTCAAGATATAAAAGGCGTGTGGGCATTTAAATCCTTTGAGAAAAAGGTCGTTGCGAGCGAAGCGAAGCAACCCCCAAGTATTTGGCGATTGCCACGTCGCCGCTTTGCGGCTCCTTGCAATGACAAAAACACTTGCGTTTTATCTTGCGCAGGTCTGACTGCGTCCGCCATCAATCGGCATCGAGACACCGGTAATCCAGCCCGCACGCGGCGACGCGAGAAACAAAATCAATTCGGCGACTTCGTCTGCGTCGCCCGCGCGACCGAGTGGGTGCGTGGTTTTGCAATGTTCGAGAAAATTCGCGTACGCTTCTTCGCTCATCCCGCCGGTGCGATGCAAGCGCGTGACGACGACACCTGGGTTGATTGCATTCACGCGCACGCCCTTGCTTGCGAGTTCAAGCGCGAGGCAGTGCGTCATTTGATCGAGCGCGGCTTTGCTCGAACAGTACGCAAGCACGTTCGGAAACGCGCGAATGCCGGTGACCGAGGACACGTTGACGACATTGCCCTTGCGGTCGACGAGATAGGGGAGTGCGCATTGCGTCAAATAAAACGGCGAGCGCGTGTTGATGCGAAACATATAATCCCAGTCCGCGAGTTTCGTCGTTTCAATCGTGCCGTTCGCGATGATGCCCGCCGCGTTCACGAGAATGTCAATGCCGCCAAATGTCGCGACGGTCTCGCGAACGATGCGTTCAACATCGGCATCGTTCGTCACATCGGCGACGATGGGTTGTGTGATGCCGCCCGCGTTTGCGATTTCGCTTGCCACCTTGGCGAGTTCATCCGCGCGTCGCGCAACGAGCGCAACGTGTGCGCCTTCGCTCGCAAATTTCAACGCGGTCGCTTTGCCCAGTCCGCTACTCGCGCCGGTAATAATCGCGATTTTATTTTGTAATTCGTTCATGGCAATTCCTCATTGGGA
>CAZPIR010000181.1:2529-7576 GCA_964586085.1 uncultured Anaerolineaceae bacterium
TTGTGTTCGCGCAACGCGGCGAGTTTGATGTCCACCGTGTCGTTGATCTCAACCCACATGTTCGGTTCCTGGGTCACGCTCAACCACACTTCTTTCGGTGCGTGTGGTTGCAGACCTTCGCTCAATAATTCCGGAAAATACATCAAATTGCCCGCCGCCGGAAAAACCGCGTCGAGTGTTGCCGCGCCTGCCGCGCGATGATCGGGATGGTTGATGCCGTTGACGCGAATGTACGAAAGCGGATCGCCGGTGACGATGACCTGGGGTTTGAATCGTCGAATCTCGCGGACGATTTCGCGGCGCACATCGAGTGTGTTGAACAATTCGCCGTCGTGCCACGAAAGAAAAACCACATCGCGCGCGCCGATGACCTTTGCCGCCGCGCGTTGTTCGCCTTGCCGGTCGGCGCACAAATCTTCTGGCGTCATGCCCGGATTGTCACTGCCTTTATCGCCGCACGTCAAAAGCAAATAGCGAATCTCGCGACCTTCGCGTGCCCATTTTGCCAATGTCGCGCCACAAAAAAATTCCGGGTCGTCCGGATGCGCGAGCACCACCAACACGCGCTGTGTTTCGTTGTCCATCTGATTAACCTCGTCAAAAAATTGCGTCGCTAGTGTACTCACGTTCGGCGTTCGGGTCAACAATGAGTAAGGACAAAGTATTTTTCCGCACCACGAAAAATGCTTCGCCCCTACGTGGAATATGTTGTATAATGCGCGCATGATTATTGACTCGCATACTCATTTGTTTTCACCGGACGTGATGACACAGCGCGAAAAATATTCTGCGCGCGATGCGTTTTTTGGTGAACTGTACAGTAGCGCCGTCGCCCGCATAGTGAGCGTGGATGAAATGCTCGCGGACATGGACGCGGCGGGTGTAGATCAATGTGTCGTCGCCGGGTGGTGTTGGCAAGCGCACGATATTTGCGTCGAGCAAAATTCGTGGCTGATGGATGTTGCGCGTCAACATCCGAATCGTTTGATGGCGTTGACGACCGTGCAACCGCGTGCCGGGCAAGATGCGATTCGCGAATTGCGGCGATGCGTTGAAGGCGGCATCGTCGGCATTGGCGAACTCAACGCAGACGGGCAGGGCTTTCGATTGGACGACCCAGAATTTCTGAATCTCGCGCACGCGATGACAGAAATGAATGTGCCGCTCCTTTTGCACACGAACGAGCCGGTCGGGCACGCGTACCCGGGCAAGGGCAAACTCGCGCTCGCGGAAATTTATAATTTCGTCAAAGCGAATCCCGAGTTGCGCATCGTCCTCGCGCACTGGGGCGGCGGATTTCCGTTCTATGAATTGATGCGTGAGGTGCGTAAAATTTCCAAGAATGTTTTTTACGATTCCGCCGCGTCGCCTTTGCTGTACGACATCAACATTTTTCGCGCGGCGATGAATATCGTCGGAAGTGAGCGCGTACTGTTCGGCAGTGATTATCCGTTGATTCTGTATCCGAAAAAACAACGCGACCCAGGATTCGATTTGTTTTTGAATCAGGTGCGCGAGCTTGGCTTGAGCGAAGATGAGTTCAAGAAAATTTTGGGCGAGAACGCGATGCGGGTGTGGTCGTGGCGCCAGGGACTGGAGAACTGATTCGAGTGGAATCTTTGTTGGCGCGATTTAATGCGTGGCGGCGTCCCGATCCTGCGTTACCCAAGACGATCAATCGCCAAATGTTGGAAATGGCGTGGCCCTCGCTCGTCGAAAATTTATTGCAGACGTTGCTCGGTGTGGTGGATTTGATTTTTGTCGGGCAACTCGGTCCCGATGCGATTGCCGGTGTTGGCTTGGGCAATCAATTGATGTTCTTGCTTGTCGTGTTGTTCATGGGACTCGCGATTGGTAACACGGCACTCGTCGCGCGCGCGATTGGCGCAAAAGACAAGCCCGAAGCGGAGCGCGTGGCAAAACAATCGCTCGTGTTGACGATGGCGTTTTCGTTCGTCATCGCCTTGATCGGTTTGTTTTTCTCGGATGCGTTGATTCGCGTGATGGGCGCATCGGAAAATGTGACTGAAATCGGCGGCAGTTTCTTGCGCGTGATTTCGGTTGGCTCGGTGGTGATGGGCGCGATGTTCATTGGAAGTGGCACTCTGCGCGGCGCGGGCGACACGCGCACGCCGATGATGATTACGGGCTTGGTCAATCTCATCAACATTGTGCTCGCGTACTTGCTCGTGTTCGGCAATTTCGGTTTTCCGCAGTTGGGCACAACCGGCTCGGCGGTTGCGACGACGCTCGCGCGTTTCGTCGGCTCGCTCTTGATTTTGTACGTGCTGTTCAAACGTAACTCGGTGTTGCGTTTGCAATGGCGCGGTGGGTGGGGCTTTCATCGCGATGTGATTGCGCGCATCGTCAACATCGGCGGACCCGCGGCGGCGGAGAATGTCGTGTTCCAGGTCGGCTTTCTCGCGTTCAGCGCGATTGCGATTTCACTTGGCACGAACGATCTCGCCGCGCAACAAATCGCGTTCAACATCGCCGGGTTTTCGATTTTGCCGGCGTTCGCGTTTGGTGTCGCCGCGCTCACGCTCGTCGGGCAAAGTTTGGGTGCGCGCGACCCGGAGCGCGCGGAAAAAACGGCAATCGAAGCATTGAAAACCGGCACAGCGTGGATGGTCTTGATGGGCGTCGCGTTTTTCATTTGGCGCACGCCACTCGTTGCGATGTACACGCAAGACCCCGAAGTGCAAGCGCTCGGCGAAATGTGTATGTTGTTCATCGCGTTCGCGCAACCCTGGCAAGCATCGAGCGTGATTGTGGCGCAAGCCTTGCGCGGGGCAGGGGACACGCGCGCGACGCTCGTCGTGACGTTTGCCGGCATCTGGGTGATGCGCGTGGGCTTGGGTTACATCCTGGGAATTTTGCTCGGCTGGGGTTTGTTCGGAATGTGGATTGCGTGGTACGCCGATTTTATGGTGCGCGCGATTTTGTTCTGGGTGCGTTTTCGCGCTGGCAAGTGGAAGACAATCAAGGTCTAGGGGACAGTAATCAGTGAACAGTGGCGAGTAAAATCAGAGAGACTGGGTTGGGATTCCCAGTCTCTTTTTTTAGTAAAGCAGGCGTTTTATTTCATCTGCCAACTCGATTGGTTTTTCTTCCGCGACAAAATGTCCGGCATCGGCATAGCGAACGACCGTGGCTTTGGGAAACGTCTTTACCCACCGATTCAATTCCTTTTCGCGAAACGCAATGTCCTTGATGCCCCACGCGATCAGAATGTTTTTGCTTGTCAGGACGCTGACCTGGTTCCACAACGAGGCAAGCCATTCGGATGAGCCGATGATTTGGTGCGGAAAAATCCAATCGCCTTTTCTCTCTTCAGGGATTGCGAGTGGTGCGAGATAATGCTGATGAATCCCGGCGGTCAATTTGCTTTTATTGCCAAATGCCGCTTGGACAATATCGCGCGCGAAAAAATTGCGTTGCCGAATTAGGAATCTGCCGATGGGTCCGCCGGTGAATTTGGAAAAGGCTTGATAGTACCAATCGTCGGCGACCGACCAGAGCCAGGTGTTGGCGACGACGATGGCGCGCACTCGTTCAGGATGTTTGATTGCAAACGACAATCCAATCGGTCCGCCCCAATCCCCGACGACGAGCGTAATGTTTTTGAGATCGAGCGCGCCAAGTAAACACTCCAAATTTTTCGCGTGTTCTTCTGGGAGGTACGACCAAGCGAGTGGTTTATCGGACAAGCCAAAGCCGATGTGATCGGGCGCAACACACCGATGCGTTTTCGACAACACTTTGATCACGTTTCTAAATTCAAACGACCAGGACGGATTGCCATGCACGAAAACGATTGGGTTACCCGTGCCCTCGTCAACATAGTGCATCTGTCCAACGGGCGTTGCAAAATAATTTGCCTGAAACGGATATTCTTGTGTATTCAACCAAGTGGGTGCTGGGCGATTCAAAAAAACCTCCTTGAACGATATTTAGGGCGGAACAGATTTTTCAAATTGAGATTGTTTCCACTCCCGTTGCAGGATGGCGTACTCGTACTCACTGCCCCAGTTGCCCTTGAACCAAATGTTTTCGACGAAATGCGCTTCGCGACGCAGACCGATGCGCTCCAACGTTTTCGCTGACGTGAGATTTTCGACATCGCAAATTGCGCGGACGCGATGCAGGTCGAGTTCACCGAAAAGATAAGCGAGCAAGCATGTCACGGCTTCGGTCGCGTACCCGTGATGTTGATGTGCGCGCGATAACGTGAAACCGATTTCGGCTTGACGCGCATCATCCGGCAAAATGTGAAACGCGCAATCGCCAATCATCTCGCCGGACGATACGAGTTCGAGCGCGATTTGATACCATTCGCCCGGCGTGCCGGGTTGTTTGTGTTGCATCTCGGCGACAAACGCGATGGCAGTTGCGCGGTCGTACGGCGCTTCCCAACCTTGATAGCGCGCTACCTCCGGGTCGGAACGATAAGCGATGAACGTTTCCAGGTCAGCGGCTTGAAATGCGCGCAAGCGTAAGCGAGTGGTGAGGATAGGGAGGGGCATGGCAAGTTATGTGGTGAAAAAATTTGGTTGAGAAGAGAAGGATGTTACTGCTAATTTTGTTACAAGGTGCGCGAGATATTGACTGAGACCTGGCGGGTTTACAAAACCCGTCAGGTCTGTGTATGTGACGATGGCGGAATCGGCGGGCAGGTGTTTGGCAACGTCCATCAGTTTTTCAAAATTGTTTTCCGTATTACCACAGCAGAAATCACAATCCCGCCGATAAGCCCAAGCAACCATCCACCACATACGTTTAGAAAGTATTTTGACATTGTCTTGGGTGCTCGGAACATCCGAAAGCCTCCAACGGCCCATTTCATAATATCACCGTTATCGAGAAGAACGTGCTCTGTTGCAAAGATAATGAGTTCATGCTAAATGTGGGGCATGAACAAATCCGAAAGCCGTTACATTCGTGTGGCACGTCTGAGTTATATGCTCACACAACATGCTTTGCCGCGTTACAGTCATCCCAAAAGTCCGCATCGTTATACTCAGCGTCAACTCGCCGCTTGTGTCTT
>CAZPIR010000182.1:0-7575 GCA_964586085.1 uncultured Anaerolineaceae bacterium
CCCCAGCTGATAAATCCACTGGGGGCGCGCGCCATATACCCAGTGGGCAAGCCAGCGCTTGAATTGCAACCGGCGTCCCAACGCACTCCACGCGATACGCCGCTCGTAATCCGCAAACGAAAAACCATTTCGCGCGAACGCACGCATTGCCGAATCCGCCGCGAACATTCCAAAATCGAGTGCGTGTGAAATACCCTCGCCAAGCCAGGGTTCCGTTCCCGCCGCATCGCCCGCGAGCAATACACGCGGCGCTGAATGTTTTTCCGCCGCATCGTACCAACGTTCAGGGTGCCCTTGCCAATGCACCGCGCTCGCATCCACGCCGCGATGCGCTAGCGTGTCTGCCAAAATCGCTTTCAGTTCTGCACGCGGAAAATCGGGATGCACTCGCGAGTCAAACACGCCGCGATTCATCATCGCCGTGCCTTGCTTGAACGATGGAAAATCCCAGGTGTAACCTTGCACGCCGCGCGCAAATGCCGAAAAATCAAACACAGCGGTGTTTTCGGCGAATTCGAATGAGCGCGTCGAATTCACTGGCGTGAGTATTTCCATCAAACGCGAAATGCGATCCCAGCGCACAAGACCCAGCTTTTGACGAACGACACTGTTCGCCCCATCCGCGCCAATCAAAATTTTTGCGCGATACGATCCGCGCGTCGTTTCGATTTGCACGCCACGCTCATCGCGGCGCAATTCGATCAACGACTCGCCCTCGCGAATTTCGACGCCACGTTCACGCGCGACTCGCATTAACGCCACGTCAAATTCCTCCCGACACACGACCCGAAAAATATTGCGCTGACGAAATGTGAAACTCGCATCATTGTACACAAATCGAATCGCGTGAATCGGAAACGATGACACATCTAACTTGACGCGCAGGCGCCCCAGCAATTCGTCCGCGTGTGTGGTCACACCTCCACCGCATAATTTCGGGCGCGGAAAAATTGCCTTGTCAATGACGAGCGTCCGTCGCGCAAGATCGGGATCGCGATTCGCAATGTGAATCGCGGCGGACGCGCACGCTGGTCCCGCGCCAACAATTACAAGATCGTAATCGTTCATGCCTCCAATGCAACTCCCTCAAGTTCAAGTAATTTGCGTTTGAGTTCAAGTCCGCCGGCATAGCCACCCAAGCCACCGTTGCTTGCAAGCACACGGTGACACGGCACGATGATCGGCACAGGATTGTTGTGCAGTGCTTGACCGACCGCACGCGAGGCGCGCGGATTGCCAATCTCGCGCGCAATCCAGCCGTACGAACGCGTTTCGCCGAAAGGAATTGTGCGCGCCGCCAGCAACACGGCGTGCTGAAATGGTTTGACTGCCGACCAATCCAACAGCAAATCGAATTCGCGCCGACGACCCAGGGCGTACTCGCGCAACTCGCGCGCGATGTTTGCCGGAGCATGAGCGACGAGAACACCGCGCGGGAATTCGTTTTGCAAATTGCGCAAAGCGTGTGCGCGTGACACGCGCGGCAAGTGTAATGTGATGATGCCGCGATCTGAAAAAACAATACCGACCCAGCCAATGCGCGTTTCAAAAACCGCAAGATTGGTTTCGGGAAACGATTCCAACAATCGCGTGCGAATCGTGGCGCGATGTAACGAGGGCGGAATTTTTTCGCGTTGATGCATCGCCGTCAACATTTGCTCAATTGATTTCATCGCTCAATTCCTTTTCTAATTTTTTGAGCGCGCGGTGAAGGCGTACGTATGCCGAGTTGGTAGAACAATTCAGGGTCGCCGCGATTTCTACGCCGCTCAATTCATCGAAATATGCGAGCCGGATGATTTCGCAATCACTCGCGCCCAAGTTTGCCAAGCCACGCCGCACCGTCGCAAATTCATCCGCACGCACCACAACATCGTGAGACGAATCGCCAACGGCGTGAGTTTCCTCAAGTGGAGCATCGTCGCGGCGCGCACGATAGAAATCAATCACGCGCCGCGAGGCAATGCGATAAAGCCATGCGACGAGCGGCTTGCCTTGCCAACGCAATTTCTGGATGCCACGCAGAGCGTCCTCGAACACGCTCGATGCGATGTCCTCGGCGGTTTCACGCGAACCAACTCGGCGATAGGCGTACGCGTAAATGCGATCATAGTACGCGTCGAACAATTCGCCGAAGCCCTGCTTGCTCGTCTGCGCACGCACAACCAAGGCGCGGTCATCAACTTGGCTCATGCATCACGCGCGCATTCAATGCGCCCTCAAAATGCAACAGCCACTCTTTACGCCACAGTCCGCCACCGTATCCGGTGAGTGACCCATCCGAGCCAATGACGCGATGACACGGCACGATAATTGAAATGGGATTTTGCCCGTTCGCGTGTCCAACCGCGCGCAACGCATTACGGTCGCCCAACGCAAGCGCGATTTCACGATACGTTGTCGTCTTGCCATGCGGAATGTTCAACAACTCACGCCACACACGCTTTTGAAATTCGGTGCCACGCAAATCCAACTTGAACGTAAACTCACGACGCGCACGCTGAAAATATTCGTCCAACTGCGAAACACACTCGCGCAAATTTTCGGCGATGGGGTCAACTGATTCCGGTTGCTCGACAAAATAAACTGACGCTATGCCATCCGCGCCGCCGATGATTTCGAGCCAACCAATCGGCGAATGATAATACGCGATTTCTTTTTCGGACACACAAACCTCGTTGGGTGATGAACAAGCAAAACAGTGGTTGGCGATACAAACACGCCTCTGCAGAATATATCGGAGTGGTGGAGAAAATCTTACATCGCCGCGCTAGCCAAGTTACGGACGCCAGGTCGGTAGGGGAATCAACAATTCTTCGCCAACCCGAATCACATCGCTCTGCCGATTGTTCGCGCGCAAAATGTCGGTGACGGTAATGTGATACTTGTCGGCAATTGAAATCAAGGTGTCGCCGGGTTGCACGCGATAACGCGCGGTCAGGTTCGCCGGGCGTGTTGCGGTGGGCGTGATCGTCGGCAGAGCGGTCGCGGTGGGCGGGAGCGCGGTGAGCGTGGCATCCGGCATCGCAATGGTTGAGGGAGGAACGACGATAATCACAACCGTCGCAACCGGTGCGGGCACAGTTGGCGTGGTCAGCGGCATCGTCGCAGAAAAAGCAACGGTCGGCAAAGTGGTCGGCGTGCTTGGCGCTTTCGACGCGCCCCAGAACCAAATTGCAAAACTAGTAACACCCAGCATCACCACGCCCAGCAAGATCCATCCCGCCGGTGGAATGCCGTCGTGCTCACCTAGATGAGGTTGCGCGCGACTCACACGACTTAGACGCCAAAAATTTTTTCGTTGCGGACGGGGTGGTGAATTATTTGGACGGGGCGAAGCCAAGGCACATTCCTTTCTAACAACGGAATCGAATGACAAGCCTATTATATTCGATTTTGGTCCAGTTGACGAAATGCAAATCAATGCTAAGATAACGCGCGCATTTCAAAAAATTATCCGGATCAATCAAATGAATCGCATCAATGTCATCGGCACCAGCGGCTCGGGCAAAACGAGGATGGCGCGCGACCTGAGTAAACAACTTGGCGTACCGCACATCGAACTCGACGCCTTGCACTGGGAGCCCAACTGGGTTGAAGCATCGCCCGCTATTTTTCGCGCGCGCGTCGAACGCGCGATTAGCGTCGCGAGCTGGACGCTCGACGGCAATTACAGCCGCGTGCGCGATTTGGTGTGGCAACGCGCGGACACGATTGTGTGGCTCAACTATGATTTGCATATCGTGATGTGGCGCGTGTGGTGGCGCACGATGCAACGCACATTCGGTCGCCAGGAATTATGGAACGGCAATCGCGAAAGTTTACGCACCACTTTTTTTAGCCGCGATTCGATTTTATTGTGGGCGCTCACCACGCACGCGCGTCGTCGCCGCGAGTATCCCGAACTGCTGGCGCGACCTGAGCACGCACATCTTCAAGTTGTGCAATTTCGCAATCCGCGCGATGCGGACAAATGGTTGCACGGAATCAAACCCAATGCCCTTGATTGATTTACTCGATTATCTCGCACAAGCCGAAACACTAACCGAACCATCCTGGAACGATTGGCGCATTACGCGCATCGGCGGCGGATGGAACAACCTGCTCTATCGTGCGACGAATCCCGAACACGATTACGCAATCAAGTTTACGCTTCGCGATGCGCGCAATCGCGCACAACGTGAATTTGTCGCGCTCTCCGCTCTGCGCGATGCTGGGTTGCAGATCGCGCCCGATCCAATTGTGTGCGAACCAGACCGGTACAAATTGCCGGTTGTCGTGCAATCCTGGCTTGCAAATCCCGCGTGCACAACGCCGCCAACCAATGATCGCGATTGGACGCACTTGCTCGAACATCTTGCCGCGAGTCACACCCTCACGCCGGAAAAAACACGACTCGATTTGCCAATCGCCGTCGTCACTGCGCACACCTTTGAACAAGCCAAATCACGCGTGCGCGAACAATTCGCCCGGCTTCCAGAGGACGCGCGTCCCGAATCGGCCACAGAGTTGATCACGCGACTAGAACAACTCAATGGCGCGGATTGGGAAAATCATCGCGTCACCTTGTGTCGCGTGGACCCGAACATTACGAATTTTTTGCGCGGCGAACCTCAATGGCAATCTGTAGACGGGGAAAATGCCGGTTGGGGTGATCCTGCGTGCGAAATCGCCGATATGATGGCACACCCGGCGTACGAAAACGTTTCGCCATCACGTTGGGATTGGGTCATCGCAAAAATCGGCGCGCTCGAAAATGATTCACAAATGGCAGAGCGCATTCGCGCGTACTATCGCACGATTCTCGCGTGGTGGGTCGTCCGTTTTGCGCGTTACGCGTACGAAACTCCGCGCGGACAAGATGCGCGTCTGGTTAATCGTCCGGCAAATTGGTACGACCATATCCAAAATCAGTACGCGCGTTATTTAGATTTAGCACACGCGACTAGACAAGCCCCTGATTCAAATCCGCGATAATATCTTCCACGTTCTCCAAACCAACCGACAAACGCACCAACCCATCGGTCACACCTTGCGCCGCGCGCGCTTCGCTCGACACCACACTATGCGTCGTGGATGTCGGATGCACGATCAACGTGCGCGCATCACCCAGACTCACCGCGAGCGAACACAACTTGACCGAGTCCATCAATCGCGCGCCCGCCGCCAAGCCGTCCTTTAAATCGAAACAGACGACACCGCCAAAGCCGCGCATTTGTTTTTGCGCAAGCGCGTGTTGTGGATGCGATTTCAATCCGGGGTACGACACCCAGTTCACACACGAATGCTGTTCGAGAAATTGCGCGACGGCGAGCGCGTTCACGTTGTGACGTTCGATGCGCAGAGGCAAGGTTTGAATGCCGCGCAAAATCAGATATGCGTTGAACGGACTGAGAATACCGCCGAAAAATCTCAAGGTTTCGTTCGCGCATTGCGCGATAAATTCGCGCGTGCCAACAATCACACCGCCAGTCGCATCGCCGTGACCACATAGATATTTCGTCGCGCTGTGAAGCACGACATCCACACCCAGGTCGAGTGGTCGTTGATTAATCGGCGAGGCGAACGTGTTGTCGCACACCACCTGCGCGCCCGCCGCGTGCGCGATGCGCGCAATCTCGGCAAGGTCGCACAACGCGAGAATCGGATTGCCCGGCGATTCAACGTAAACAAGTTTGGTGTTGGGTTGCATCGCGCGTGCGACATTTTGCGCCTCGGTTGTATCCACGAATGTTGTCGCGATGCCAAGCGCGCGTAAGTTTTCATCAAAGAGATGATATGCACTCGGATAAATTGCGCGCGCGCAAACAACGTGATCGCCAGCGTGCGCAATGTTCAACACCGCCATTGCAATCGCCGCCATACCGCTCGCCGTCGCCACCGCGGCTTGTGCGTTTTCTAACGCGGCAACGCGCGCTTGCAGAGTTTCGACGGTCGGATTGCCCCAACGCGAGTACACATAACCGTCGCGTTCGCCGGCAAAAATCGCCGCGCCGTTCTCGGTTGTGCCAAGATGAAAGGTCGAAGCAAGATGCAATGGCGGCACGAGCGCACCGGTCGTTGGGTCGGCGGATTCACCGGCATGGATAGCAAGCGTATGAATTCCTGGTTGATTCAATTTGATGCCTCCTTGAAAAAAATAGAACGCGGATGCGCGCGAAATTTTTTCTCCGCGTTCATCCGCGTTGATCGGCGTCTGATTTCGATTTAGATCGCGCGACGCACCGCGAGCGATTCGGAAATCACCCGGAACACTTCGGCAACCTCGAATGGTTTTTGCAAAATGTAATCCACGCCCAATTCGTGCGCTTTGCGCAGATCGAGCGACACCGCCCAGCCACTCATCAACACGATGATCGCTTGTGGATTCATCCGCTTGATCGTCTGCGCGACTTCCCAGCCGGACATGCCGGGCATGCCCAGGTCGGTGAACACCAAATCAAATTTGCGGCGACGATATTCGCTAATCCCTTCCGAGCCGCTCTCCGCCGTCACAACCGAATGCCCTTCAGACATCAACATGCGCGCCATCATCTCGCGGACCGCTGGCTCGTTGTCAATCAAGAGCAGGTTCAACGATTCCATTGCCGGCACAGGTGACGCCGGTTTGACTTCGGGTGTGCGCGGGGCAACGATGAGCGCGAGCGTAATCGTCGTGCCGCGTCCCGGCACGCTCTCGACCAACCAGTTGCCGTGATGCTCTCCAATTGTTTTGGCGGCGAGCGCCAAGCCCATGCCCAGGTGTGGTGAACCCTTGGTCGAGAAAAAGGGATCGAACATGCGTTGCCGCACCGGGTCCGGCATGCCTTCGCCATTATCAATCACCGAGACGAGCACCTGATTCGCTTTACGCTCGGTGCGCAGAGTGACAATGCCGCCGCGCGGCATCGCTTCAATCGCGTTGATGATCAGTTCGACGAACACGCGGCGCAATTGAGTTGGTTGCGCGCGCACGGGCGGCACCTCGGCAAAATCGCGCACAACATCCACAAACAGCCCTTGCACTTCTGCTTGATCGCGCCACAAGAAGCGCGTGACCTCGGACGCATCGCGTAAAAGCAAATTGACATCGGTCTCGACGAACGGTCCTTGCATATCGGCGCGCGCAAATTCTTGCAAGCGACGCATCATCAACGCGCCGCTCGACGCGGCATGACCAATCGCATCCAACTCGTGACGCGCATCGTCATCGCGCACACGATCGTACAACAATTGCGCGCGACCCAGGATCGAAGCGAGCACGTCGTTGAGCGAATGCGCCGCGCCGCCAGTCAATTGACCGACAATGCGATACTGTGCGCCGACCGCCAAACGCGCCTGACCTGTTTCGATGTACGCCGTGCTAATCAACAAATTGATCGCGGCAAACAATTCGTCAAGCGCATCGAATGCCAATTGCAATTCCGGTCCGGGTGAATAAGCGCGCATCAAGAACGGCACCACCGCGCGTTGATATTCGGCGACAAGATGTAACGCGCCATCGTACAACAATGCCGATTGCGCGAGTTGGCGCGCCCAACCATCGAGCACGCGAAATGCTTCGCGCAAATTCGCGGCACGCAGGCAGGTAAAAAA
>CAZPIR010000183.1:0-457 GCA_964586085.1 uncultured Anaerolineaceae bacterium
CAAGGACGAAGGCGAAAAAATTGACCAAGCCGCAAACCTTGCACTGTGGGCAGAATCGAGCAAGTTTCCCGCGATTTATCTCACCGACCCGCGCGTGCACTGGGAACCAGTGGACGACTCGACCGCGATTCTGGTCGTGCCGTTCAATCAAACCCAGGAACACATCGTCGTGCGCTTTGACCCAGAAACGGGACTCATCGCGTGGTTGGAATCAATGCGTTACCAAAGTTCCAACAGTCAGTCCAAAGTTTTGTGGCTCAATCACGCGCTCGACCCAGAGATTCGCGATGGCAAACCTGTGGAGCAAAAGGGCGCGGTGATTTGGATGGACAATGGCAAGCCGTGGTTTATTCTCACCGTTGAAGACACGGTCTTTAATGTGGACGTGCAAGAATACATTCACAAGACAGGATTGTGAGATGCAGTACGAAATTTGTGTAGAAGGACATTTGGACGA
>CAZPIR010000183.1:467-7542 GCA_964586085.1 uncultured Anaerolineaceae bacterium
AGGGATTTGAAATCAAGCACGCCTTCACGACCGACCATCATCCGATTACGATGATGGTCGGTCAACTTGCCGACCAAGCCGCATTGTACGGCACGCTCAACCGATTACGCGACCTGGGTGTCAGATTGCTTAGTCTTACAAGCTCATCCGAAAGCATCAGTTTGTAAACGACGAAGGCATTGGCGCAATGCAAAATGCTATTCACTTTCCTGTTTTGCGAAAAGCATCCTGCCACGCCCGCGTCCACTCAACCGCCCGCGCAAGTCCTGAGATTGTTACCGTCATGCCTACCAACACGCCCCTGCCATCTAATTGACCCGGAGAGCAAGGGCGTGTTGCTACGTTCCATTTTACCCGTCCACGCACAACCTCAATGGACTTGGCGATAATACAGGAACGCGAACCAAGTGATCATACCCAACCCAACCATTCCCCAGCCCAACCATCCGTTCGATGATTCGCCGCGCGCATTCAACGAGTTGAGGGTCACCGCGGTGGGTGCGCTCACCAAACTTTCCGGCGCGCTAGTCCAATCCGCACTCGCATTCGTATCAGTCCCGCTCGTCGGCGTGCGTTGATATGTCGCCGTAGTGTTTGCCGTGTTCTGCATAATCGCCGGGTTGAGACACGAGACAACACTGCCCCACGACACGCAATCCGCTTCAACCGCGCTCGCATCGCGCAAGCTCAGGACATCGCCGGCGTTTGCCAAGCCATTCCCAATCGAGCCGTCACTCATCATCACGCGTGCCCCGGTAAACGCAGGATGGTTGGTTTGAAAATTACTGGTCGCGGCAACCACCACTTGTCCGTTCGCCGCAATATTGAAGCTGGGCAACGTTTCCCAGATTCCACTATTGTCCGTGATCTGCCAACCAATCATCGAGCACGCCTCGCCGGTGTTGTACAACTCAAACCACTCGTCAGTTGTGTCAGTGTTGCTCAACACTGGGTCAGCTTCGACCTCGCTGATTTTGATTTGGGTCGGCGCGCATTCTGCCAATGGCGCGGCAACAACCTGGCTCAGACCCAGATAGCCCCATAAAACAGCGGCGACCAAAACGACACACACACGACTCCATTGCCCATTCATCGTTCCTCCTTGTTTCAACGCCAAAATATATTGTCGTGCAAGAATCGGCACTCGACAACAAATCGAACATGATTGGAGTACTGGGCAAAGTTTAGCGAACTGGGGACCAAGTCAAGCGAGCAAGTACACGTGGAAGAACTGGGAAAATTTTAACGCAAGAAAAATCCTGGGGCAATAGGAAACTGGGTACAATCACAAATGCGACCATTCGCTCAAAAAACACGGCAACAGCCTCGTACGTGGCGTACGCACGTCTTGGGTAACTAGTTTTGCGCGAGCCGAACTGGCGTGCGGGTAAATTCATCTGAGTTATCATGCCGCCAAATTTACTATTCGCGCGGCAAAACCGAGGTGTTTTCTTTTTCGACCGCCAACGTCAGCACCTGGTCTTTTAATTCTTGCAGGACGCGCCGCATCTCCGCCAACTCTTCAGCGTGCAAACGTTGGTATGATTCGAGTTGTTGCTCCAAGCGCAACATACGATACGCAATATCCGACGGCGAGATGGAGGACATTTTTCCAAAGACTCCTCTGACAAAATGCTCTAACGAGTCGCTAGAGACACCTGCCACTCATCGCACGATGCCTGAGCGCACGCACCGCGCCCGCCTTACCTTTTCTGTTCCCGCGCAATTGTAACACGAAAGCGTACCGCTGCTAAGTTACGAACGGGTCAATCCCTGACGAAAAAGTATCAAACAAAAAAAGCGGGCTGGATTGCTCCAGCCCGCCGAGGTGATTACTTGTGTTTACTGACTGCCGCTTCGCGACCTTCCGCGTGGCAGATGACACAGGTCTCCGTTTTATCAGGAGCGGTATTCAACGAAATGTGTGCTTTGGCTGGTGCTGTATCGTGACAGCCCGTGCACACGGCAGTGATTGCCGGCGTCACTGATACAACCGCGCCCTTTTGGGTGACGGTCAACGGTAATACTTTTTTGAGTGGCAACAGATTCGCGCCCTTGACGTGGCATTTCTCGCAGTTCGCCAGATTGCCCGGATACACAACTTCCGAGTAATCGTGGAAACTACTCGCATTACCATACACGGTGTATGGCACAGTGCGTTCTTCGCCCTTGTGGATCGCATGAACGAGATAGTCGAACTCGATCGTTACGGGCGTGCCCTTGTCGGCGGGACGCACGGCTTCGTCCGTCATGTTCGGATTGTGGCAGAACATGCAGAACTCGGGATTCATGCGCGAGCCACCGTGAATCGAAATACCCGAAGGTCGTCCGAGATCATGGTGACACTTGTTGCAATCGGCAACTTCAACCGTCGAGCGACGCGCAACGGCTTTGGCGTCTGTCACGCCAAAGTAAAACACCGGATTGTAACCTACATCGCGCACGACGAGTGCAGTCTTGCCGTCTGCGCCCAACACCGGCGAGCCGTCCGCTTTCTTTAAGGTTGTGTTGATGTACCCTTGCATCGCGACAGCGAACGAACCTTTGGCCTCTTCGGGAATCGCATTGGTGAACGTGTAGGAATAGTTGCCGCTTCCCGCGTCTTTAGCGCGCGTGGAAATCGTCGCGCTGATGACGAGCGATTCACTCCAGTACTTGGCGTAATCCGTCGTCGGTCCCGCCAACACCAGCGAGAGACTGTTGAAATCTTTGGGATCAATCGTCTTGCCGTCCTTGTCCTTGATGTTGAACGTGACGGTCGGCTTTTGACCGGGCTTGGTGTCCTTGACATCCACAATCGCAAATTTCACGCCGCGCAATTGTTTGGAATCGTTCGGGATGACGTGCGCGCCGACAACCGAGGCGTCGAACTCTTTGCCCGAATCGGCGACGTGGCAAGTCTTGCACATGTTGTCGTTTTGTTGCGCGCCAGCGACGTGACCTTTGCCGCCGGTCGTGGATTTGCCGGTTGCCCAATCAATGTCGTCGTGGCAAGAACCACACGCGGCACGACTAGGTGCTGTCTTCCAATTGTCGGCATTCTTTGCGCCCGCCATGTGGCAGGTGGTGCAATTACGAATGTCTTGTGGAAAGACCGCTTTGGAAAAATCGGCTGAACTGCCAACCAAAAAGTATGGCTTGCCGGCTTTGACGTTCTGCAAGTTGGCGCCGCGATGAATCTTGTGCGTCATCACTTTCATGTCAATCGTGTTGCCGCTGGCGGTATCAAAACTGCGTTGCGTGTGGCACAAGACACAGTAGCTCACTTCAACACGCGCGCCGTGCGCAACGATTGGATCGTGACATTGATTACACGCTTCAGTCTTGACAACTTCGCGCACATTCGGTGTGCCGCCTGCCGGCACAAACGCGAACGTGGCATTCACCACATCGGCGCGATTGTTGCGCGAGGTCTGCAAACCGATCACAGTCGTCGCGGCTTTGTCATAGTTCGCGGGAATGGTGTTGGTGAACGTGTACGTAAACCCAGTATCCGTGTCTACCAACTTGCCGCCCTGGTCTGCTGTTTCTTGGAGCGTGGCTTTAGTAAGCACGGCGGGAAGTGTCCGAGTGTACCACGTGTACGTGGTGCCGGTGACAACGCGGGTAATGTAATCTTCATAGTACGTCAAACCGGAATCTTTATCGGTGACGACTTTGGAAAGCGCAAAGCGAACACTGTTCGCATCCATGTTCGCGCTCTTGAGCAGATTACCCTGGGCATCAGTAACCTTGAACGTGACGACCGGCTTGTTATCCGCCGGAATTTCGACTTTGGTGATTTCGGCTTTCATGCCGGGACCGAGTTGCACCGGCGCAGATTTGCCGGGAACACCGGTTGGACCAGCAGGACCTTGGGGACCGGCAGGACCTTGGGGACCCACTGCGCCGGCGGCGCCGGGACTACCGGCGGGACCGGGCGCGCCACTCGATGGCGAGCACGAAGCAATCAACAACAGCGACGTGATTGCCAATAATGTGAGAAACGCGACGAGGATTCTCTTTTGCATCTTTGCATTCTCCTATTCTAAAATCGTTTGATCAACATCCACGTACAAAACCAATTCTGTTGGCACTCCTCCTTTCCTTGCCTCGCGCCAAATTCCCTCGTCAGAACTCACGCCAGACAATCTCGCCGGACAAGCCCTCATCAGCTTTGGCGAGTGATCTTTTATTGCACCACTAGATTTGCTTACCGACCAGAACCTTGCCCTCTTTAACCACCACTTCGTACTGCACCAACGGTTTGGGCGGCGGACCGGAGATCACGGCACCGGTGACCGCGTTGAAATAACCATCGTGACATGGACATTCGATACTCTGTTTACGTGTATTCCATGATACGACACAACCCAAATGCGTGCAAATGGCAGTAAAGGCTTTCATCCCGCCGGCTTTGGTGTTCACGACAATCACCGGCTTGTCATTCACAGAAACAATCTTGGCTACACCGACAGCAAAATCTTCCGGCTTGCCAACCTCGACCGGTCCACCCAAACTTTGATTCGAACTTTTGGGCAAGAGATACAAAACAACCGGCGTCAACATTCCTACAACAGTGGAGATGACCGAAAAACCCAGCAGGAATTGAATAAACCCGCGCCGCGTGACCGGCGTATGCGATAAATCTGAAACCGATTGTGACATGGTTATCCTGCTCCTCTATTCCGGGGCAAGTTGTTTGTACAACTCGCGACGAATGATATACAACGATAGAATCGCCAACGCCATAATCACCAAACCAATCCCCATCACTTGACGACGGAGGACTTGATCGCTCTTGGCTTTTTCCGAATTGCTAATCACTTGCTTGGCTTTGGCAATCGCCAGGTCAGTTTTCTCTTTGACCAGTGATGCATTGAGCGTGTGTTGCGCCGCGCGCGCGGTAATCAATGCTGTTTTCGCTTCGGCGATCTTGGCTTCTTCCGGTGAAGTGATCAACGCCGCTGCCGCCGCGCGTTTGAGGGCAACCTCGGCTTCCTCCAATGCTTTGGCGCTCGACGTGATGTTGTCGTACAAACCCTTGACGGCATTGGCTTGCGCCGAACCATCCGGATGACAACTACCACATTGCCGCGTGCCGTTGCCCGCAAACATATCATCGCTCGGCGTCATCACATCGTAACGACCGTGACAGGTAACGCATTGGGGTGTCCCCGGTTTATCGTTGGCGTGAATGCTTTGCAAATAATATTGCTGGGTTGCCGTATGACACGAGCCACAGACGTTTGCCACTTCGTTGAAACCCGGTGGCGCGGCGCCGTGCGTGCCGTGACACGTCGCGCAACTCGGCGCACGCATATCTTGTTTGTCTAACAAGGCATGCCCATGAACACTTTGCACGTACAACGCAAACTGATTCGTCGGAATATGATAGCCCTTCATGTACTCGGCGTTGCCGTGACACGATGCGCACAACGCCGGCACATTTAACGCGTACACTTTGGCAGTCGGGTCATCCGTTTTTTTCGTCGCGTGCGATTCGTGGCACGTGGCGCACGTGGCAACCTTCATATCACCCTGCGCGAGTTTTTGACCATGCACACTCGTCAAGTACTTGGCGTACTGATCGGTCGGCACATCGTACTGGCGCATCGCTTCGATGCGGGCATGACAACTCGCGCACAACGCCGGAATGTCTACAAGCTTGGGAACGCCAACGTAACCGGCACTGAGCGCATGCGCCGTCGCCTTGTCAGCTTTGGTCGCGTCGCCACCGTGACAATCGGCACACGTCACATTCCGTTCGGCGTGAATGCTTCCCTTCCAATCGTTGACCATCTGCACCGATTGACCGGTCTGGGTCGTGTGACAGACCACACACGCATCCTGGGTAGTGCTCGCCGCCGATTTGTGAATCACCGGCGTTGGGACAACAATCGGAATCTCTGTCGTGGAAGTTGCCGGTTGATGACAACCCTTGCACGTGGCAATCGTACGACCCGCATGATTTGCCGGCACTTTGGTCGCGCCACCGATGCCGGTCTGGTGACATGCAAGACAGTTGTCACGATTTTGAAGTGGGTGGGGAATTTTCGGGATGCCGCCGGCGGCGGGCTTTGTTGCCGATGGCGTACCGCTCGCCGGCGCCGTCGTTGCACCGGGTTTCACCGCGCCGGGTTTGTGACACATCTGACACATTTCGTTTGTCCGCCCCGTGTGATCCGCCGGAAATTTTGGCGCGCCACCCAAACCCGTCGCATGACAAACGGCACATTCGCCGCGCCCATCCAACGAGTGCGGAATGGATGGCGGACCACCCTGTGCGCGAATCGTCGTGCTCGGCAAAATCACAAACAACAGAATGAGTATGCACAAGAAGGCGACCAGATTCCAGAAATGTTTCATTATCGGAACTCCGTGTGCGCGTGAACCATCTCGCGCATCGAGGCGGCTCAACTATATTGTCCCCAGAGCGTCAGCCCAATGAGAATAACGAGAACGCTGACAAGAATAATGAGCATCAGTGGACGTTGGCGTGCAGGACGTTTGGGACCACGATCCAAAAATGGCAGGAAAAAGAGCGCCGCCATCGCAATCCCAGGAATCACGATACCCAATAAACGCGGCGCCTCCGCACCCAGGAAACTAAAAACCGCCGCAACCTTGAGAAATTGATAGACCGACAAAAAGTACCATTCGGGTTTGACGTGTTCCGGCGTCAACAAGGGATTCGCGCGATCTTCCAAGCCCGCCGGCAAAAATGCCGCTAGCATAACGAGAATCCCCAGAATAACGTACCACGCGATCAATTCGCTCAAGACATAGTGAGGCCAAAATGGCAACAAATTCTTGGGTTTAGATTTGTCGCTCATCATCCCTCCGTATTGTGCGGGTCGGCAAGACCCTGTTGGTGAATGATCAACAAATGGACGGCGAGCAAACCCAGGAGAGACGCCGGCAAGATCAACATGTGCACACCCAGGAATCGCGACAAGGTCAATGCGCTCACCTCGGAGCCGGCGCGTAAAAAATCGCGCACTGCATCGCCGATCATCGGCACCGCCGAAGCGATTTCCGTGCCAACCGTCGTCGCCCACAAGGCGCGTTGATCCAAGGGCAGTAAATAGCCGGT
>CAZPIR010000184.1:0-7537 GCA_964586085.1 uncultured Anaerolineaceae bacterium
TTTTTCGCGGTACGCGCGCAACGAGTCCGGCTCCAAGCCGTAGGTTGGATCGTACCCTTCAATTTGCGAGAGTGCCTCATTGATTGCGAGCGTGAGATCGTCGAATCCAGGTTGTCCGGGCGTCATTGTCACGCGGCAACCGTCGCGATAGACGACGATGCTCTGAGGCGTCTCGTTGAAAAACGGCAGAAACCATAACGGATCGCTATTGGCAAGTGTGCCACTGCAAAAATACACACTGCCAACTAACGCGAGCAGAACCAAAAATAAATCGCGCAAATTAAAACGTACTGTTTCTAAATCCATCGTTTGTTCTCGCTGAATAAAAAATGGGTGGCTAGTCAGCCGCCCATTTTCATTACGGACATTATTCGCCGAACGCCTTGGCTTTTTCGCTGGCGAACTGGGAATCGTAGAGCCAACAACGCGCGGATTGTCCGCGCCCGGTTGCAATGAGCGGCGGGTCTTGTTGGCGACACTGATCGAACGCGTACGCGCAACGCGGCGCAAAGCGACAACCCGGCGGCAAAGCGCGATACAAATTCGGCACGTTGCCTTTGATGACGTTAAGTCGTTGGTCTTGCGATGTTTGCAAAGTGGGAATGCTCGCGAGCAACGCGCGCGTGTAGGGATGCTTGGGCGATTTGAACAACGTGATCACGTCCGCCTCTTCGACAATCTTGCCAACGTACATTACGATGACGCGCTGTGCCATCTCGGCCACCACACCCAGGTCGTGCGTGATGAGCGCAATCGCCAGACCCAGGTTTTGCTTCAACTCTTTCATCAATTCGAGAATCTGCGCCTGAATCGTCACGTCGAGCGCGGTCGTCGCTTCGTCGGCGATGAGCAAACCCGGCGTGCAGGCAAGCGCCATCGCAATCATAATGCGTTGCCGCATCCCGCCGGACATTTCGTGCGGATAAGCCTTGACGCGTTTTTCCGGTTCCGAGATGCGCACCTGGCGAAGCAACTCGACCGTGCGTTGGAGCGCGGCTTCTTTCGTCATGCCCTGATGAATGATGAGCGCCTCGGCAATTTGATCGCCGACATTGAACACTGGGTTGAGCGAGGTCATCGGCTCTTGAAAGATCATCGAAATCTGCGAGCCGCGAATCGAATACATGGCATTGTCCGGCAATTTAACCAGGTCTTCGCCATTAAATAAAATTTCGCCGTTGATAATTTTGCCGGGCGACGCGATGAGCCGCATGATCGAAAGCGCGGTCACTGATTTGCCGCATCCCGATTCACCCACAATCGCGACGGTCTCGCCTTCGTTGATTTGAAAACTCACGCCGTCCACCGCCGGCACCGTGCCATCCGACGTGTAGAAATACGTTTTGAGATTGTTGACCTGCAAAAGAGGCGGTTTGTTGTTGCTTGCCATTTGGGTTTTACTTACTCCACTAAAATCGTAAACGCATGAATCGCCGACGTGCCGTCGGGAAAAACATCATCCAGAATTTTCGCGTTCGCATCATCCTGAGTCGCGCCGTCACGCGCAGTTGCGCGCGCCATCAAGGTGTATTTTCCCGGCATCGCATTCTGCCAGCGCCAACCCCAGGTCGTCCACACGTACGGCGCGGGCGCGGGCGTGATCGTCGCCGCGTGCCAGGTCGTCCCGGCGTCCGTGCTCACCTCGACCGCGCGAATGCCGGTCTCGTTGGTGAACGCGTATCCCGTAATCAAAATGTCGCCGCGCACAAGTGACGTGCCCTGCACCGGTTGCCGCATCCCGGAATTGAGTTTGATCGTCGCGCGCGCCGACCATCCTTTTTGTTCCCAGGGTCCGAGTTTGTCCTCGTTGGAAACCTCGATGCTCGTAATCCATTTCGGTTGCTTTTGTCCGTACACGCCGGGCAAAAGCGCGCGCAGTGGAAAGCCGTGCACACGCGACAGGGGTTGCTCGTTCATCGCGTACGCGAGCAAAGCATGTTCGTGTGTTGCCGTCGCCATCGGCACCGTCGTAAAATAATCGTCCACGCCGCCAATCGTGACGAACCGGGCTGGCGTGTCCACGCCGGCGCGCTGTAACACCTCACGCAGAGAAATGCCACGCCAATTCGCGTTGCCGATAAGATTGCCGCCCGCCGGATTGCCGATGCATTCGAGCGTGTGCATCGTCTCAATCGCGGGCATGGCTTTTACTTCGTCGAGCGTGAGTTTGAGTGGTTCGCGCACGAGACCGTAAACGAACAAACGCCATGAATCGAGTCCCACACTCGGCAGGTCCGAGTACTTGACGCTGTAAAATTCCTCGTTACGCGTGAGCGCGAGCGGCAGAGGCAAAGGTTGACTGGGCACGCGCGTCGGTTTGCCGGCATCCATTGGCGGACGAGGCGTCGCGGTTGGCGTGGGCGCGCACGACGCAAGACTGCTCGCGAACACGACCAAGCCACTCGCACTGATTGTTAAAAATTCACGACGGGTCAATCGTCGCATAAATTATTTACGCGTAATGACACGCGACCCAGTGTTCAGGTTTGGTTTCGCGCCACGCCGGCTCGTTGACATCGCAGTTACCTTTGACCGCAATGGGGCAACGTGTATGAAAGCGACAACCGGGCGGCGGCTTGAGCGGCGACGGCACATCGCCGGTCAACACAATGCGTTCGCGTTTGAGCGTCGGGTCAGGTTCGGGAATCGCGGAGAGCAAGGCTTTGGTGTACGGATGCAAGGGATTCGTAAACAATTCTTTGGTCGTCGTCAGTTCGACGATCTTGCCGAGGTACATCACGGCGATGCGGTCGCTGATGTACTTGACGACGGCGAGGTTGTGCGCGATGAACAAGTACGTGAGACCTAGTTCGCGTTGCAAATCCTTGAGCAGATTCAAGACCTGGGATTGGATCGAAACGTCGAGCGCGGACACGGGTTCATCGCACACCACAAACTTGGGATGCAAAATCAACGCGCGCGCAATGCCGATGCGTTGGCGTTGGCCGCCGGAAAATTCGTGCGGATAGCGGCGCGCGTACTCGGGACGCAAGCCGACACGCATCATCATTTGCGAAACTTGGTGCTTGCGCTCCTCCGCCGACATTGTGCCATGCACGCGCAACCCTTCGCCGATGATTTCGCCAATCGGCATGCGCGGGTCGAGCGAACCATACGGGTCTTGGAAAATAATTTGCATGTCTTTGCGCGCGGTCTTGAGTTGCTTGCCGCCCATCTGAAACACGTTTTGATTTTCAAATTCAACCGCGCCGCCGGTTGCCGGGATCAAGCGCAAAATCGCGCGCCCGGCGGTGGTTTTGCCGCATCCCGATTCGCCGACCAAGCCCAGCGTCTCGCCCTTTTTCAAATCGAACGAAATGTGATCCACCGCGCGCACGTTCGCGACGACGCGTTGCAACACACCAGCACGCACCGGATAGTAGACGACCAGATCGTTGACGCGTACAAGAGAATTGTTTTCGTTTGCCATCGCGGTCTAGACCTTCATGCGAGGATCGAGCGCATCGCGCAGACCATCGCCCATAAAGTTGAACGAGAGAGACGTGATGAAAATGAAAAAGCCGGGGAGCACTGCTTTCCAGGGCGCAAGGAACATGTCGCTCTGCGCGTTCTGCAAAAGATTGCCCCAGGTCGCCGTCGGCAATTGCACACCGAAACCGAGAAAACTCAACGCCGATTCGGTGATGATGGCCGAGCCAACCGCGAGCGTCATCGCGACAATGATCGGCGCGAGCGCGTTCGGAAGCATGTGCCGCAAAATAATTTCCGAGTGCGATACACCCAGCGCGCGCGCGGCTTCGGCAAATTCCTGTCCGCGCAACGCCAACACGACGCCGCGCACAACCCGCGCCGACGTCGTCCAACTGAGCGAGACGAGAATCAGAATCAGCATCGGCACGCCGCCGCCCTTGAAGAACGACGAGAGCAAAAGCAAAATCGGCAATTGCGGCATCGTCAAAATCAAATCTACAATCCGCATCAAGATGGTGTCCACCCAGCCGCCAAAATAACCTGAGATCGAACCAATCATCATGCCAATCAACGTCGCGCCGATGGCGACACTAAATCCAATCGTCAGCGAGATTTGCCCGGCATACAACAAGCGCGAGAGCATATCGCGTCCCAGCTCGTCGGTGCCAAAAATATGTCCAACGGTGGGACCTTGATTGCGATTGACCAAATCTTGAACTAGAGGGTCGTACGGCGCAATGACACTGGCGAACGCCGCCAACAATAACAGGGTCACGATAATGACCATGCCCGTCAACGCGAGACGATGGCGTCGAAAACGCCGCCAGATCATTTGCAGTTGAGTTTCTTCTTTTGCCGCTTGCAAGTCGAGCGGCATTTCCAATTCGGCAACAGACATGGCTACCTCATAATCACTGAGCACATAAGGATGAGTGCGTAATACGTCTCACGAGTACTTGATGCGCGGGTCAACGACCGTGTAGAGCACATCGGCAAGCAAGTTCGCGGTGACGACCAGAATCGCACTGATGAGCAGGAACATCATCAACACCGGATAGTCGCCGCGTTGCAGGGCATTGATGTACAAGCGTCCCATCCCATTCCACGCAAAAATCGTTTCGGTGATGACCGCACCGTTGAACAGCGAAGGCAAAGACAAGACGACAATCGTGATGATGGGGATGAGCGCATTGCGAAGTGCGTGCTTGACAATCACCAAACGCTCGTTGACACCCTTGGCGCGCGCGGTGCGCACATAATCCTGGCGCAAAACTTCGAGCATACTCGAACGCATGTAACGGCTCCACGACGCCATTTGGAAAAGACTGAGCACAATCGCCGGCATGATAAGGTGTTGCGCGACATCAAGGAACGTGCCCTTGTCGGGACCAAAGAGCGATTCATTGCCGCCGGGAGGCAACGCCGGCAAGCCCCACGCTCTGAACTGTAACGAGAAAAGCAAAATCATCATCAAGCCAAACCAAAAGACCGGCATGGCGACGCCAAAGAAAGAAAAGGCGGTGAGGAGATAATCGAGTTTGCTGTACTGTTTGACGGCGGCGATAATGCCAATCGGAATTGCAAAAATCAACGAGATGATCAACGCCGTGCCGGAAAGTAGAATCGTGTTGCCGATGCGCGTCGCAAACAATTCCATCACCGAGACGCCCTGCGCCACCTTCCACGATTCGCCCCAATCGCCGCGAACGATGCCTTTACGAGTGCCGCCATCAATCCAATCGTCGCCGGCAATCCAAATCAAATAACGAATGTGCAGCGGTTTATCGAGACCCAGCATTTTCGTCAGGCGCGCATAATCGTCCGGCGTCAACGCTGTTTCGCGACTCGAACCCAACTGGGTGTACTCCCACAGCGGACCGCCAGGGGCGAGATTCAACAACATATAAATGAGGAATGAGGACACGACAATCACGAGAAACATTTGGATGAAGCGCCGAATCAAATAATTGATCACAACTACCTCTTTGTAGGGGTGAAGCATTTTTCAAACGCGAGCGCGAAATAGGCTTCGCCTCTACTGCGAACCAAAAATAAAAACTGGGCGGATGGACGCGTCCACACGCATCCATCCGCCGCGTTAAACCGAACAGGGATTACTTGACGTCAATTTCTTCGATGTTGTACAACTCACCCGCGGTCGGGTCGGGCTTGAAATTCAGGACGCGCGGATTCGTGGCGTGAACGTTGATGCGTTGGTACAACGGAAGCGCGGGCAACTCTTTCGAAAAGATCGAAAGCGCAGAACCGGCATTCTTGGCCGCCGCATCGCGATCCGACGAAGCGAGATACGTGCTGTACGCTTTGTCGAAATCGGCATTGCACCAGAATGTATTGTTCTGGCCGGCGAACGCATTGTCCTTGCCAGGAGTGTTACTGCAGAGATACACGTCCAAGGTCGGTTGAGGGCCGGCGACCCACGCATACAGCATCAGGTCAAAGTTGCCGCTCATGTAATCGCTGTCTTTGCCACGACCAAAGAGCACGGTCGAAGGCGGAAAGTCGAGCTTGACTTCAACGCCAATCGTTTTCATGTTCGCCTGGAAAATCTGCATGACCGCTTCGCGAGGCTTGTTGCCGGCGGTCGTGCTGATCGTCACTGAGAGACGTTGACCGGCTTTGGCGCGCACACCATCGGCGCCCTTGGTCCAACCGGCCGCGTCCAACAACTCTTCGGCTTTCTTGGGATCGAACCCGTACTTTGTGATAGCGGCGGCATCCTTGGGATACGCCCAGTGCGTCGAAGGCACAGTCGTGTCCATCAAGTTGGATTTGCCGAACAAAATCTTGTCGTTCATTTCCTTGCGGTTCGTGCCGTACGCAATGGCTTGGCGCACGCGCACATCGCTAAAGAAATCGGGGCGTGGCTTGGGCGCTTTGGGACCGGCGGTCATGAAATCAATGTGTTCCCAGGTCGAGCCGGCGATATAGTACGGTTTGATCAAACCATTCTTTTCGGCTTGGTCGAAGAACGGGATGACATCGGTGTTCAACGCGTCTTGTGTGCCAATGTCGCACTGACCGGCGATCAACTGCGCTTGCAATTGGTTCGTGTCCGGGATAAAGCGGAACACGACATTGTCCACTTTGGGGAGACCTTCACTCGCGCGCCAATAGTTCGGGTTCTTTTCGAGTTCGATGCGATCACCCGAAACCCAGTTCGTCACGCGGAAAGGACCAAAACCAACCGGCTTGCGCGCGTACGCATGCGACTTGATGTCTTTCGCCGCGACACCCTTGAGGACGTGTTCGGGGAGCGGGTTGAAAAAGTCGGTGTAATAAAAGACATCGTTAAAGCCGGGAACGGCAACCCATTCAAAGGTGACGGCGTCCTTGGCGGTGAAACTCACGGTGCGGTCGAGGTAAAAGCGGCTCGTGACACCCGAGTCCTTGTCTTTGTAGATATTGTAACCAAAGACCAAATCAGACGCCTTGAGGGCTTCGCCATCGGACCATTTGAGTCCGGCTTTCAACTTCCAGGTCACGGTCAACTGATCCAGTTCCATGTCCTTGTCGGCTTTGGCAACACTGCCACTGGCGTCCTGGATCGTGTCACCGGCTTTGACCTTGACCTTGGTCAATTTAGCATCGCCGTCTTTGAAACTGGGGAATTTTTCAAGCGCGACGGGTTGATAATCAAAACCTTTTTGGTCAAAGAACGCGTGCGCACCACCATCCCACACGCCGGCTTGCGCCACGAAACGGGACACTTGCATACTGCCCGCTTCTTGATAAAGCGTGTCGGGTTCCTGCGCCATACAAACGACGAGTGTTTTCTTGGCGGGCGGTTTCGTCGCGGCGGGCGGTTGCGTTGGAGCGGGTGGTTGCGTCGGGGCGGGAGTTGCTGTAACCACACGCTCGACAACCTGGGGCGTGCCGGCGACAACAACGGTTTCACGCACAACCTGGGGCGGGGGTGCCGTAGGCGCGGCGCACGCCGCCAGTAATGCGACGACGAACAACGTCATCAGAATCAAACTTGCCTTTTTCATCTTGTTCCTTCTCCTCCTGAGATTTGACAATAGAACCATCGAGCCAAATTGTCATATGAACTTGCGTTTCGAGTGGCGCCACTTTACTTTATTGC
>CAZPIR010000185.1:0-7521 GCA_964586085.1 uncultured Anaerolineaceae bacterium
TCAAGTACAACCCCAAACTTTTTCGTTTTGGGCACTGGTCGAGCGCATCACGTCCAACTTTCTCCTGCTCCGTATTGTCAAAGCCATGTTCACGATCTGGGTCGTCTCGACAATCACGTTCTTTGTGATTCGCGCGATGCCGGGCAATGCGGTGGACATTCTCATCCAAGACCTGACCGCGCAAGGCATGTCCGCCGACGATGCGCGCAACCAAGCCTCTTCGCTGTTGAGTCTTGACCTCAACCAACCGGTGCACGAGCAGTACCTCGACTATCTCGGCAACATTCTGCGCGGCGATTTCGGCAATTCGTTTCGCTCACGCGGACTCAAGGTTGCGGATATGGTCGCGCAGGTTTTGCCGTGGACGCTCTTTAGCGTCGGCTTGTCGCTCACCATCACATTCATCCTGGGTATCGCCCTCGGCGCCATCATCGCGTACAACCGCGACACCTGGATTGACCATCTCATCAGCAACGTCGCCGCCACGCTCGACGCCGTATCGCCGTATCTGATTGGCTTGCTCGCATTCCTCCTGCTCGGCGTGACGTGGAAAATCGTGCCGATCAGCGAAATGCGCGGCGCCATGTCGCCTGGCATCCAGCCGGAATTTTCCATCGAATTTTTTGCCGATGCGCTCAGCCACGTCAAGGTGCTCTTGCTGGTTTACGTGCTCTCGTCAGTCGGCTCGTGGATTTTGATTATGAAGAGCAACACGATCACGACGCTCGGCGAAGATTACGTGACGGTCGCACGCGCGCGCGGCTTGAGCGATTTTCGCATTCTCACCGCGTACGTCGGACGTAATGCGACCCTGCCCTTGTTCACGCGGCTCGCGATCTCGATTGGGTTTGCGGTCGGCGGCTCGCTCCTCCTCGAAAAACTGTTCACGTATCGCGGCGTCGGCGCACTGCTCTCGGACAGCATTTCGGGACGCGATTATCCGGCGATGCAAGGTGTCTTTCTCGTCATCACCTTCGCCGTCGTCTTTTCCAATTTGATTGCCGATTTACTCTACGGCTGGCTCGATCCGCGCATTCGCGTGGTGGGAGGTGGCAACTGATGAATACTCTGCGCGAAATTCTCGTGGGCACTTTGCGCGAAACGTGGAAGACGTTCAAACTGCTCAGTCGCAACAAGATGGGGTTGTTCGGTTTTGTAATGACACTCACCATCGTCTTTTTGTCGTTCTTTGGTCCGATGATTTGGCCTCCCGAAACGTCGGCGAATGTCGCGGACATTAATCAAGGTCCGTCGGACAAGCATTGGCTCGGTACCGATTTTCAGGGACAGGATAATTTACGCAAACTCATCAACGGCGGCAAGGACATTGTGACGATTGCGTTTCTCACCGGCGTGCTCGCCACGCTCATCGCGGTGACGGTCGGTTCGGTGAGCGCGTTTGTCGGCGGCAAAGTGGACAGCGTGATGATGGAGTTCGTCAACATCTGGTTGACGATTCCAAAATTTCCTCTGCTCGCGGTGATGGCGACCGTCGTGCGACTCAACGATATTGTCGCGCTGTCGGTGTTGATGGCATTGCTCGATTGGCCCGGCTTGTCGCGTCAAGTGCGCTCGCAGGTGCTCTCGCTCAAAAAGCGCGATTACATCGAAGCCGCGACGATGCTCGACCTGGGCACGCCGAACATTGTGTTCCGCGAAATTCTGCCGAATATGATGTCGTTCATCGTCGTCTCGATGATTTTTACAATGACGTTCGCGATCTATCAACAGACCGGTCTTGTGTTTCTCGGCATCGTGCCCTATTCGAGCGCGAACTGGGGCGTGATGATTTCGGCGGCGGAACGACGCGGCGTGCTGTTCACCGCGTCCGCCTCGTGGAGCATTCTCGCGCCGATGGGCGCCATCGTCCTCTTTCAACTTGCGTTGATTTCCTTTGCGCGCTCGCTCGAAGAAGTGTTCAATCCGCGTCTCCGTACCAGCGTCTAGTTTTCACCACAGAGACACAGAGGGCACAAAGAAATGAAAGAAGCCGACATCAACAAACTTACCGAAACAATCATCGGTGCGGCAATCGAGGTCCATCGAAACCTGGGACCGGGTTTACTCGAATCTGCTTACGAAGAATGTCTCTGCCGTGAATTGAGTTTGCATGAAATCAAATTTGAAAGGCAAGTAAATCTGCCGGTCGAATACAAAAGCACGCGGTTGGATTGTGGCTATCGTTTGGATTTACTCGTTGCGAACACAGTCATCGTTGAAATCAAATCGGTCGAAAATTTGTTACCCATTCACCAAGCCCAACTCTTGACTTATCTGAAAATAGGTAATTATCCAGTAGGGCTTTTGATGAATTTCAATGTGCCTGTTCTCAAACAAGGCATTCATCGTCGCATTATGGGCACTCTGGAAAAATAAAAACTCTGCGTTCTCTGTGTCTCTGTGGTGAAAAAAATGCAGGCAACACTTTCCGTCCAAAATCTTTCCATCGAATACGCCGCGCGGCGTGGCAAGGTGCGCGCGATTCGCAACGTCTCGTTCGACGTGCAACGTGGCGAAGCGCTCGCGCTGATTGGCGAGAGCGGCTCGGGCAAGACAACACTCGGCTTGGGGGTCGTGCAACTTTTGCCGACAACCGCGAAAATCACGCAAGGCAAAGCGTTGTATCATCGTGAAGGCACAACGATTGATGCGCTCGCGCTCAAGGGCAAAGCCCTGCGCGAATTTCGCTGGCAAGAATGCGCGATGGTTTTTCAATCCGCGCTCAACTCGCTCAACCCAGTTTTGAAAATTTCCGATCAGTTTGGCGACACCGCCAAAGCGCACGGCTATTTGCAAGGACGCGCGCTCAAAGAGCGTTCCGAAAAATTATTGCAGATGGTGCGGCTCGACCCCGACCGGGTGTGGCGTTCGTTTCCGCACGAATTGTCCGGTGGGATGCGGCAACGCGTGCTCATCGCGCTCGGCTTACTGCTCGAACCGCAACTCTTGATTCTCGACGAGCCGACGACCGCGCTCGACATTTTGACGCAACGCAACATTATGGACGTGCTCAAAGAACTGCGCACCAAACTCGATTTTTCGCTCATCTTTATTTCGCACGACCTCTCGCTTGCCGCCGAACTCGCGGATCGCGTGGCGACGGTGTACGCCGGCAAGATTGTCGAGCTTGCCGATGTGACGACGACCTTTCAATCGCCCGCGCATCCGTACACCATTGGTCTCATCAACGCCGTGCCCACGCTCAAGGGCGCGAAAGAAGACCTGACCTCGATTCCCGGCTCGCCGCCCGACCTCATCGAACTGCCGAGCGGGTGCAAGTTTCATCCGCGCTGTCCGCTCGCCGACGCGCAATGCCAACGCGATGAACCCGAACTCAAAGAAATCGCGAGCGGGCATCAGGTGGCATGTTGGCAGTGGAAGAATGCGCGGCAATCGTTGGAAAAATTCAAGGCGTAAATCTATGAACAATTCCATCATCACCCTCAACCACATCACGCGCACCTTCGCCGTCAAACGACAAATCATCAAAGCCGTTGACGATGTATCGCTCGACATCCGCGAAGGCGAAATCTTGTGCCTCGTCGGTGAATCGGGTTGCGGCAAAACGACGACCGGCAAAATGATCGCCGGGGTTCTGCCCGTCTCGTCCGGCGAAATTTTGTATCGCGGCAAAAATATCACCGGCTTGCGCGGCGACGATTTCAAAAAGTACCGGCTCGGTGTGCAAATGGTGCATCAAGACCCGTACGCGTCGCTCAACCCCACGCATACGATTGCCGACATTATCGCCGCGCCATTGCGTCGTCACGGTTTCACGCGCGGCGACGAAGCGACGCGCAAACGCGTCCGCGCACTGCTCGAACTCGTTGACCTCACGCCGCCGGACGATTTCCTCGAAAAATTTCCACACCAACTTTCCGGCGGTCAACGCCAACGCGTCTCGATTGCGCGCGCGCTCACCGTTGCGCCCTCGTTCATCATCGCGGACGAAGCCGTTTCGATGGTCGATGTTTCGATTCGCATCAGTCTGCTTCGCACGCTGACCAAGTTGAAAGAGCAAATGGGTTTGGCGGTGTTGTTCATCACGCACGACCTCGCGCTCGCGAAATATTTTGCATGGGAAGGACGCATCGGCGTGATGTACCTGGGTCGCCTCGTCGAGCTTGCGCCCGCACGCGACCTGGTCGAGCGCCCGCAACATCCCTACACCCAGGTTTTGCTCTCTGCCATCCCGGAAGCCGACCCGGAAGTGACGCGGCACAAGAAACAAATTCAACTGCGCAGTATGGACGTGCCGAGTCTGTTGCGCTTGCCATCTGGTTGCGCGTTCCATCCTCGTTGCCCGCAATTCATTGGCGAGGTGTGTGAACACAATGTGCCGGTGTTGAGCGCGAACAATGGCGCGATGGTGGCGTGCCATCTCGTCAATCGCCACTCACCACTCACCACTCGCTGATGAATCCCGAACTTGGTCTGGCCTGGTTTCGCATCGCGCTCTTTTTTACGCTCGTGTCCGGCGTGCTGTTGTTTTTTCAAACTCCCGGCACGGCGGAATTTGTCATTACGGTCGCGTCGTTTATAATTGGATTGGTGTTCGTCGCGCTGGTCGCTATTTTTGTGCGGCGCTCGCGCTAATTCCCGCGTCAAGGAGGTGCTGTTCCGTCCATCAATTAATTACCCAACTACCAAACCGCCCAACCATCTAATTAAATCGGAGGAGAAGATGAAAAAGATTTTGCTCGCACTAACCTTGTTGCTGGCCGTGGTGTTTACGGCGTGCGCGCCCGCACCGACCGCCACCCCGGTTCCGCCCACCAAAGCGCCCGCGCCAACTGCCGCGCCAACGGCAGTCCCGGCAACCAAAGCACCAGAACCGACCAAAGCGCCGGAGCCGACGAAACCCGCGGCGACCACTGCGCCGACTGCCGCGCCCGCCGCCACCAAAGCGGCAGAACCGACCAAAGCCGCGACGACGCCCGGCGTGACGACGATCACGATCAACCTTAAGAAAGGCGTCAAGTGGAGCGACGGCTCGAACTTTACCGCAAAGGATATCGTCGGCTCGTACGACATTCGCTGGATGCAATCGTCCGGCACGTGGAACTCGCTGACCGATGTGGTGGCGGTGGATGATTACACCGTCAACTTTTTGGTCAAGACGCCCGGTCCCGCTATCCTCGATACGATTGTGCGCTCCGAAGTGACGCGCCCGTACTCGCAGTACGGCAAGTGGATGGACGCCGCGGCGGGATTCCGCAAAAACAACACCGACCGCAAGAGCGCGGACGTGACCAAAGCGATTGACGAGTTGAACGCGTTCCGTCCCACGAACGCCGTCGTCTATGGTCCGTACAACATTGATCCCAAGCAAGTCACCGAAGCCCAGTTCACGATGGTCAAGAACGCGACCGGGTTCAATGCCGACAAGATTGATTTCGACAAGGTGATCGTCTACTGGGGCGACACGGTTCAGGACATGCCGTTGTATCTCTCGAACGACATGGATTATTCCTCGAACGCGTACAGCCCGGCGAACTTGCAAGCGATTCGCGCGGTCGGCAATCACATGGTCGTGCTCGGCGGTCCGGCGACGAACGGACCCGGCATCTATTTCAACAACGATGTCTATCCGCTGAACAAAAAAGAAGTGCGCCAAGCGTTTGCGTACGCGATTGATCGCGTCGAAAACTGCAAGGTCGCGTTCGGCGAATCGTGCCGCCCGACCAAGTACCAAGTCGGCTTTACCGATGCGTCTGTCCCGGCATGGCTCTCCGCCGATCAAATCGCCAAGTTGACCGCGTACGACGCCGATGTGAAAAAAGCCGAAGCGTTGTTGACCGGGCTCAATTTCAAAAAAGGCGCGGATGGCATTTGGGTGGATGACAAGGGCAAAAAGATGGAGTACGAGTTGATCGTGCCCGCCGATTTCACCGAGTACCTCGCCTCGTCCGAAAACGTCGCGCAACAATTGACCAAGTTCGGCATCAAGATTGCGGTCAAGCCGTACCAATCGTCCGAGCGCAACAACATCCACAAAGCCGGCAAGTACCAACTTTCGATGGACATTGGTTTCCGCTTTACCTATTTCCACCCGTTCGTCTCGTACGATTACAACCTGCGCCCCGGCATTGGGTTCAAGAATGATCCCGAAGGTCCCGAAGGCGCGCGCGGCATCAATCTGCCGTACAAGCAAAAGACCAAAGAAGGCAAGGACATTGACATCAAGGAATGGGTCACCAAGATGGCAGAAGGATTCGATGCGAACGTGCAAAAGCCATACGTCGCCGAGGTTGCCTCGTTCTTCAACGACAGTCTGCCGGTCTTGACGATGTTCGAACGCTACCTCACCGACCCGATTGACACCAAGACGCGCGTCACCGGTTGGTTGCCCGCGACAGACAAAATCTACAACAACAATCAAAACAACTCGCCGGTCGCCCGCCAGTTCTTGAGCGGTCAACTCAAGCCGAGCGCGACGAATCGAACGAAAGAGTTCAAGACGTCGTACCCGTACACCCAGCCGCCAAAGGCAAATTACAATTTCTACTCGACCGACAACATTATGCAAAACGGCGCGGTCTTGGCCAACTTTTTGTATCCGCCGTTCACGTACTATGATGTGAACGAAGGCAAGTACATTCCGTTCTTTGCGGAAAGTTGGAGCATCAAGTAAGACACAAGTTGTAAAACATGAGACGTGATGCGTGATGCGTAAGGCGTACTGTGATGTACGTGTTACGTCATCACGCATCACTATTTTGAAAATGCGATGCGTACCCATTTGCTCTGGTTAATACTGATTTTTCTCTCGTTGAGTTTTTCCAATCCGCAAACCCCAACCCAGGATCATCGAATGTCAATTTCTAATTTCACGCTCGAACAAAAAATCGGACAGCTGATGCTCGTCGGTTTCGATGGCACCACTCTCACGCCGGAATTTCGCGCCGTGCTCGAACAACTGCACATCGGCGGCGTGATTTTTTACGATCGCAACGTCGCATCGCCGACCCAGGTCGCACAACTCAACACGGATATGCAAAACGTTGTGCGCGCGCACGGCGGTCCCGCCTTGTTCACGACGATTGACCAGGAAGGCGGTGTGGTTGCGCGGCTACGCGAGGACAAGGGCTTTACCGAATTTCCGAGCCAGATGGCAGTCGGCGCGACCGGCGATGTGGCGAATGCGCGGCGCGTCGCGCGAGCATTGAGCGCGGAATTACTCGCGCTTGGTTTCAACATGGACCTCACACCCGACCTCGACGTGAACAACAATGCGGTCAATCCGATCATCGGCACGCGCTCGTTTGGCTCCGACCCGAATCGCGTTGCCGAGTTCGGTGTCGCGTTTATCGAGGGGATGCAAGGCGCAGGCGTCATCGCCATCGGCAAACATTTTCCCGGACACGGCGACACCTCGGTGGATTCGCACGTGGCGCTTTCGAGCGTGCCGCACGACCGCGCACGTTTAGAGTCAGTCGAGTTTGTGCCGTTTCGCGCCGCGATGAAAAACAATCTCGCCGGAGTCATGTCCGCGCACGTTACGTTCCCGGCGATTGACCC
>CAZPIR010000186.1:0-316 GCA_964586085.1 uncultured Anaerolineaceae bacterium
GTTCCTTTAGATTGGCTTGATGCTCGGCGGACGCTAGGCGTACGATGTCCTGGGTTGGGGTGGTTACTGGGGCTGGGATCCGGTCGAAAATGCGGCGTTCATGCCCTGGCTCACCGGTACGGCATTCTTGCATTCGGTGATGGTGCAAGAGCGACGCGGGATGCTCAAGGTCTGGAACATGGGCTTGATCATCATCACGTTCGCGCTTGTCCTGTTCGGCACATTTCTCACGCGCAGTGGCATCATCGAATCGGTGCACGCGTTCGCCGAATCGGATATTGGCGCGTGGTTCCTTTCCTTTATCGCTGGCATCACG
>CAZPIR010000186.1:326-7520 GCA_964586085.1 uncultured Anaerolineaceae bacterium
ACTGTTCACGCGTTTGAAGGATTTGCAGAGCGATCACGAAATTGATTCGCTCTTTTCACGCGAAGCATTTTTCTTGCTGAACAATTTGCTCTTTGTCGGCGCGGCATTCGTCGTGCTGTGGGGTACCGTGTATCCCTTGTTCAGCGAACTCGTTTACAAACAAAAACTGACCGTTGGTCCGCCGTACTTTAACCAGGTCGCCGCGCCAATTTTTGGATCGTTGTTGTTCGTGATGGCGATCATTCCGTTGATTGGCTGGGGCGGCGCAACGGGCGCGAAATTTATTCGCAAACTTGCGCGACCGTTGATTGCCTCGCTCGTTTTCGGCGCAATTTTTTTTGCGCTGGGCGTGCATGATTGGGTTGCGTTGCTGGGCTACTGGCTCGCCGCGTTCGCCCTGCTCGCGACGATTGGTGAAATTGTCGAGGGCGCGTTGGCGCGTCAACGCAACACGCGCGAAAATTTCGTGGTCGCGTTTAGCAATTTGTTTGCGCGCAACCGGCAACGCTACGGCGGTTATTTGATTCACATCGCCGTGGCAATGATGGCAATCGGCATCATCGGCTCGCAGGTGTACACGACGGATGCGACGCGCGCCCTGAAAATCGGCGAGACGTTGCAGGTGCGCGGCTACACGCTCCAGTACGAAAACCTTTCGCCGGAATTTCCGAGCGGCGAGGCGCGGGTCACTTCGGCGACACTCGGCGTGTTTCGCAACGGCGCGCGCATCGCGACGATTTCCCCGGCGCGTAGTTTTTACGAACGGCAGGGCGAAACGCAAACTCAGCCCGCGATTGTCGCGTCCCTGCAAGAAGATTTGTACGTGATCATTGCCGGGTGGGAACCCAATTTTGAAACCGTCACGTTCCGCGCGTACGTGAATCCGATGATTGCGTGGCTATGGATTGGCGGTGTCGGCATGGTTTTGTGTACTTTGCTCGCCGCTTGGCCCCAGGAACGCGAGACGACGCGCGTGCGCGCCGAGCTGGATGTTAAACAACCGGCGCAAGCTTGACATTAGGGTAGAGGCGCGGCAAGGTCTCGCCTCTACGGGGGAATTTTGGAATACATTCTCATTGTTCTCGTGATTGGGGTGACGCTCGCGGTCATCGCGTACCCCCTGTTCACTGCGCCGCGCGGCAAGTTGAGCGCGCCGGCAAATGCGCTTGACCCTTTGATTTCGCAACGCGACGCGACGTACGAAGCCATCCGCGACCTGGATTTTGATTTTGCGATGGGCAAACTTTCGCAAACGGATTACGCTTCTCTGCGTGACAAGTACAAGGCGCGCGCGGCGCTTTTATTACAACAAATTGATGTTGCCAGCGGCAACGACGAGGCGACACTCGAAGCGCGCATCGAACACCAAGTCGCGCAGATGCGTCGCGTAAAAGACGACGTGATCGAAGATGAGGTGGCACGTTTGCGCGCGCGCAAGCAAGATCCAATTGAAGCGCAAGTGGCGCAAGTGCGCGCATCGAAAAAGGCAAAAGCGCCGGATGGGTTTTGTGCCAAGTGCGGCACACCGCGTCGCGCCAAGGATCAATTTTGTAGCAAGTGCGGCGCGAAATTGTAAACCTGGTTCATTTCTGTGCATGAATAAATAATTTTGAAAGGACACTCCCATCAAAACACAAAGTTTCCCCCCCACGAAAAAAGTCTTGTTGCTGTTTTTTGTTTTCGCCTTTGTTGCCGTTGCGGCATTGTTCATCCCGGTCGCGCGCGTGGACGCGCAAACGCCGACTGCCGCGACCGGTAAGATTGAAGGACAAATTCTCAATGGCACCAAAGATGCCAAACTGCAAAATGCCGCCAGTCTGGTCGTGACGTTGTACAGCGCGCCGGCGGGCGCCACCGTGCCGGTCACGCAAACGACCAAGTCGGATGCGGACGGCAAATTTATTTTCGGCAACCTCTATACGAATGCGGGCACGCGTTATCTGCTCGCCACGGCGTACCTGGGTGTGGATTATGCGTCCGACGTGTTTGCGTTTCCGCCCGCGCAAACAACCATGACGCAAACCATCGCGGTGAATGACACGACGACCGATCGTTCGACTTTGAACGTGATGCAGACGCACTTGGTCATCGAGGTTCAGCCCAAAGCCCTGTCCGTCGTGCAGATTGTCCAGGTTGTGAACATGAGCGATCGTACGGTCATTCATGCCGGTCCGCACGATGCCACGCTCATCATTCCCGTGCTTGCCAAAGCGTCCGCGTTTCAGTTTGACAGCCCGACCGTCGAATCCACTACGCTCGTTGGCGATGGCGTGGTCACGTACACTCTGCCGTTCGTGCCGGGTGTAGACCAGGTTGTGTTCAACTATACCGTGCCGTTCAATCCTCCCGCGTACGATTTCCGCTTGATGATGCCGTACGATGCCACAACTCTGCGCGTGTTGTTGTCCGAGGTGAAAGCGAATGTTACGAGCCAGCAATTTGGCGCGACCTCGCTCTTCCCCACGCAAAACGGACAAACCTTTTTGCAAACAACCGCGAGCAACATCAAAGCCGGCACCGAAGTGCGCGCGACTTTTTCGAACATGACTGGCGCGTCCGCTTCGGCGTTGACGCCGAGCGCAACCCCGACGCAAACCGGTCCGGATAACAACACCTTGATTATGGGTGTCGTCCTGGGTGTGGTCGGCATTGCGGCGTTGGGCTTGATCGGTTTCGCGGTCACGCGTCGCCGTGCGGCGCAAGCGGAAGAGGACGAAGAGTACGCGGACGACGAAGAAGAAACACCCGCGCCGTCTGATGCGCAACGACTCGAACTGTTGCAAAAACTTGCCGACCTGGACGATGAGTTTGAAGCCGGCAAAATTGCACAGGAAGAGTACAAGCAACAACGCGACGCCGTCAAGGCGCAACTGCGTGACCTGATGCAAACCAAAGACGCGGAGAGCAAAGAGTGAGCGATACGCTCATTACGGTAGAAAAACTCGATAAATCGTTTGGCGCGCGCTGGGCACTGCGTGATATAAGTTTTCGCGTGGTGCCCAGCGAAATCGTCGCGTTGGTGGGACCAAATGGCGCGGGCAAGACCACACTCTTGCGCGCGCTTTCGACTTTGGCGCGACCGAATGCCGGCCAAATTCACATCGGACGCATTCCACTCGCGCAACACGCGAACGCGGCGCGCGCCGCGATTGGATTTGTCGGACACCAAACGTTCATGTACGACGATCTCACCGCGTTCGAGAATCTGACGTTTTATGCGCGGCTGTACGATCTGCCAGAGGCGGAGAAACGTGTGCGCGAGGTGGCGCAACGTGTCGGCATCGCGCATCGTTTGAACGATCTCACGCGCACACTCTCGCGCGGTTTGCAACAACGCCTCACGCTCGCGCGCATGTTGCTTCACGATCCCGCTGTGTTGATGCTCGACGAACCGTACACCGGTCTCGACAAGGTTGCGGCGGATATGCTCGACGCGATCATGCTCGATGCCAAGAACGAAGGGCGCGCCGTTTTGTTTTCGACGCACGACCTGGAACGCGGACTCGCGATTGCGGATCGTGCGATCATCATGAAAGCCGGGCGCATCGTCCACGATTTGCCGCGCGCGGAGTGGCGCGACCTCGCCGGGTTTATGCAGATTTATGCGGGGGTGTTGGAGAGCAAATGAAATTTCTCCGCCAAGTTTCCGCCATTGTCCAAAAAGACCTCGCCGCCGAACTTCGCACCAAAGAAAACTTGAGCGCGATGGGTGTGTTTTCGCTGTTGGTCTTGGTGATTTTCAATTTCGCGTTTGAATTGCAAGGACTCGACATTCGCGCGCTGGGCGCGGGCTTGCTCTGGGTTGCATTCACGTTCAGCGGCATCCTGGGTCTGGGTCGCTCATTCGCGGCGGAAAAAGACAAGGGCAGTCTCGAAGGTGTTCTGCTTTCGCCGGTGGATCGCGGTGCGGTGTTCCTCGGCAAAGCGACGAGCAATTTTATTTTTATCACGGTGATGGAAGCGATTACGCTTCCCTTGTTCGCGGTGTTGAACAATGTGAACTTGCCCTGGTTTCCGCTCTTGCCGTACGTCGTGCTTGGCACGCTCGGCTTTGCGGGGATGGGCACGTTATTGTCGGCGGTCGCTTCGTCCACGAAAATGCGCGAAGTAATGTTGCCGATTCTGTTGTTTCCGGTTTCGGTGCCGTTGTTGATGGCGGCGGTGAACTTGACCAAAGGCGCTTTACAAGAACGTCCCTTTGAGGATGTCTCGAATTGGTTTGGTATTCTGGTTTTATATGATGTCGTGTTTATTGTCGTCGCCTTTCTCGTGTTCGAGTACGTGGTTGAAGAATAGCGGATCGCAAAGCGCAGATAGGAAATAACCGATGAACGCAAAATTTTTCCGCATCGGCCTGTTGGGATGGTTGCTCGTGCTCACGTTGAGCGCGTGCGCGGGCATCACCTTGCCCGGCGCGAGCGCGCCCGCGAGCAATGCGCCGTCGGCGAGTGGGCGACCCAGCATCGTCAAGATTGGCGACCTCGCGCCGGAGATTAGACTCAAAACGTTAGCCGGCGAAGCAGTGGTCTTGTCCGAACTCAAGGGCCAAGTCGTGCTCGTCAATTTCTGGGCGACCTGGTGCGCGCCTTGCCGCGCCGAGTTTCCCGCGTTCGCGCGCAAAACAAAAGAGTACGCCGACAAGGGTTTTGTGATCCTGGGTGTCAATACGCAAGACGAAAACACCGACGAAGGCGTGCAGACGTTTATGCGTAACTCGCTCGTCAACTTTACGATTGTGCGCGATTATGATGGAAGCGTGAGCCGCGCGTATCGGGTGAGTGGTTTGCCGACGAGCATTTTCATTGACCGTGCCGGTATTGTGCGCGACATTATCGTCGGCGGTCCGCTGACGGATGCCAAGCTTGACGAGATGATTGGCAAACTGTTGCAATGACCCCGCATCGTGTGGTTCTGTACACCAAGCCCGGTTGTCATCTCTGCGAAGATGCGCTGATGATGTTGCGTGCTCTGCAAAACGAATTTGCGTTTACGCTGGAAGAGCGCGACATTACGACGAATGACGTGTGGTTTAAACAGTACTTTGAGAAAATTCCGGTGCTGTGGATTGACGAACAAACGATGCTTGCCGCGCCGCTTGAAATAATTCAATTGCGCGCGGCGTTGAATTCGCCGATTGCTCCGTAATGAGGATAGTGCTATGTCTGTGCTGATTGCTTTTACTGCTGGTCTGCTCTCATTTCTTTCGCCGTGTGTTCTGCCGATGGTGCCGATTTACATCGGCTACCTGAGCGGCGCGGCAGTCACGCCGCAAGGCATCGTGTCTGCGCGGCGCGAAGCCATCGCGCACGCCGGTGCGTTCGTGCTCGGCTTTACGCTGATCTTTATCGCGATTTTTTCCGCGCTCTCTGCGCTGACCGCGTTCGTCAGCAAAGTGGATATGGGGCACATTGCCGGCGTGATCTTGATTGTGTTCGGCATTCATTTTATCGGCATCGTGCGAATTCCCTTTCTGTATCAAGAGGCGCGTGTGCATGTCGGTCAACGCTCACTCGGCTATCCAACTTCGTTGTTAACCGGGATGGCGTTCGCGGCGGGCTGGACTCCGTGCGTTGGTCCGAACCTGGGTCTGGCGATTTCGCTCGCGGGACAAGAATCAACGATGTTGCAAGGCACGCTGTTATTGCTTGCGTACTCGGCGGGTTTGGGCATTCCGTTCATGCTGGTCGCTTTTGGCTTGGGAAGCGCGACGCAATGGTTGCGCAAGATGACACCGCATCTTCGCAAGATCGAAATTGCAAGTGGCCTCTTGCTCGTCTTGATGGGGGGCTTGCTCTTGTTCGACAAGTTCCAATTTTTTAACGCGGTGTTTTACGACCTCACGCCCGAGTGGATGAAAAGTTTGTTGTAAACAAAAAAACCTTCCCGGTTTCTAAAACTGGGAAGGTGTTTTGTTTATTCGAGTACCCCACGCACGCGCCGTATGCCTTGCCCCACGGCTTCTTGCTTGGCAATTTTGAATTTGCCCAACTCGCCGGTGTGTTGCACGTGCGGACCGCCGCACACCTCTTTCGAAAAATTGCCCATCGTGTACACCTTGACTTGCTCACCGTACTTTTCGCCAAAGAAGGCGAGCGCGCCGGACGCCGTTGCTTGCGCGAGTGGCATCACCTCAACTGAGACCGGCAAGTCGCGGGCGATTTGCTCGTTGACGATATTTTCGATTTGCGCGATTTGTGCCGGCGTCAATTTTTCCGGGTACGCAAAATCGAAACGCAAACGTTCCTCTGTGATATTGGACCCTTTTTGATGTACGGACGCGCCGAGCACTTGGCGCAGGGCTTGATGCAAGAGGTGGGTCGCCGTGTGCAAGCGCGTCGTCGTCTCCGCGTGGTCGGCGAGTCCGCCTTTGAATTTGTGTTCGCTCCCGCGCCGCGATGCTTCCTTGTGTTCGGCGTACAATTTTTCAAACCCAGGTTCGTCCACGCCGAGTCCTTGCTCGCGCGCCAACTCGACAGTCAAGGGCAGAGGAAAGCCGAACGTCTCGAACAGATTGAATGCTTCGGTCGCGGGAATCGTATTTTCGTTTTTGCTTTGCACGTGCTCGACGACCTTGTGATACTCGCGCAAGCCGCGCACGAGCGTTGCTTGAAATTTCGTTTCCTCGTGTTCGAGTTCATCCGCAATGCGCGCGCCGTGCTGTTCGAGTTCGGGATACGCCGGCGCGAAAATTTTGACGACGATGTTGGACAGGTCGGCGCAAAAGTTGTGTTCGATGTTCAGGTCGCGGGCGTACCGCACCGCGCGTCGAATCAAGCGGCGCACCACATAACCCGCTTCGACGTTCGAGGGCGTTGCGCCGTCCGCAATCGCGAACGTGGATGCGCGCACGTGATCGGCAATCACGCGGAACGGTTTGGGATTGTCCGCATATTTTTTGCCGGACATTTCTTCGAGGCGATGCACGAGCGGCGCGAGTGTTTCGACCTGGAACACATCGTCGAGTCCTTGCAGTACCGCCGCCGTGCGATCTACACCCATCCCGGTGTCCACATTTTGTTGGGACAATTTCACATACTTGCCCTCGGCGGTTTTGTTGTACTCCATAAACACATTGTTCCAAATTTCGAGCCACTTGCCGCAGTGACAGCCCGGCGCGCAACCGGGATGATCGGGTTTGCCGGTGTCGTAAAAAATTTCCGAGTCGGGTCCGCACGGTCCCGTTGTGCTAGCCGG
>CAZPIR010000187.1:0-7500 GCA_964586085.1 uncultured Anaerolineaceae bacterium
CACGCCGTCGTTTGATTGGCGCGATTCACCTAATTCGTAGATAATCCGATTTAGCATTTCATCGTGGTCACGCGAGTCTGAACGAGCCTTGCGCTCGCTCAGACTTGTGTGACGACTCGGTTCGAAAGGACGATTTGACCATGCCCACCAAAGCCATGCTGGAAAACGAAAATGCCTCTTTGCGCCGGCGCGTGGCGAGGTTAGAAAAAAAACTAGCCGCGCTCGCATCCGCTCAACCCGCACCCGCCGATACCTCTGCATCGTTGCACCCGGCCTTGGTCGAAAGCGAAAAAAATCTGCGCGCCTTTTTCAACACGATTGAACATCTGTTGTTCGTGCTCGACGAGCAGGGCAACATTATTTTGATCAACGACGCCGTCACGCGCCGACTGGGTTATTCACTCGCCGAACTGCTGGGTCAAAGCGTTTTGACGGTACATCCAGCGGAACGCCGCGCCGAAGCCGGGCGCATCGTCAACGAGATGCTTGCGGGCACGACCGACTATTGTCCTGTGCCGCTCCTCACCAAAGATGGTCGGCAAATCCCGGTCGAAACGCGCGTGGTCAAGGGCACGTGGAGCGGACAACCGGTCATCTTTGGTGTCACCAAAGACCTTTCCGAAATCAAGGCATCGGAAGAAAAATTCGCCAAAGTGTTTCACGCCAGTCCCGCGCCGATGGCAATTACCGACATTCACACCGGCAAGTATGTGGCGGTGAACGAAATTTTTCTCCAGAACCTGGGTTATACGCGCGACCAAGTCTTGGGCAAGACCGCGCTCGAACTAGACCTGTTTGTTGAACCGCAACAACGTTCGGCATTATTGGAGCGGATGCGTGGTCAAGGTTATTTGCGCAACGAAGCGGTACTCGTCCGCACTCACACCGGCGAGGTGCGGCACGGCGTATTTTCGGCGGAATATGTGCATCTGCAAGACCAAACCTTGTTGTTGACGACGATGAACGATGTGACCGAGCGCAAGCAAGCCCAAGAATTTTTACGCCAGAGCGAAGGACGTTTTGCGCGCGTGTTCCACGCCAATCCCGCCGTCCAGGTTATTACCGGCGTCGAGCGAGGCATCGTCCTGGATGTGAACGAGGCATTTTGCGAACAGACCGGCTATTCCCGCGATGAAGCCATCGGACGCACGACGATGGAACTGGGTCTCTGGATCGAGCCGGACAAACAGCAAATGATGGTGCAAACCTTACAAGCCGGCGGACATGTGCGCGACATTGAAATCAATGTGCAAAAACGGTCGGGGCAAGTCAACACGCTGTTGTTTTCGTTCGAGCCGATTGAAATCAACGATATCCCGTGCATCATTTCGACCGGCGTGGACATTACCGGGCGCAAGCAAGCCGAGCTAGCCCTGACCCAGAGCGAAAGACAATACCATCATTTGGTAGATGCGCTCGATGTGAGTTTGTGTCGCTGGTTGCCCGATACCACCCTGACCTTTGCAAACGAAAAATACTGCCACCTGTTTGGTATTCAAGGAAACGCCGTCGGACAAAAATGGTTGGCGTTTCTGCCTGCCGAAACGCAGGCATCCACTGTCGCGTTTTATCAAGAGGTTGCTCAACATCCGCGCGTCGTTTCGTACGAGCACCCGGTCAAGATCCAAGATGGTAGTGTGCGCCAGTACCAGTGGATTGACACGCCAATTCTCAACGCCGCCGGCACGCTCGTCGAATTTCAATCCATCGGCATTGATATTACCGAACGCAAGCGCGCGGAAGAGGCATTGGCGTTTCAACACCGCGAATTGCAAAATATGGTGGCGCAGATCGAACAATCACACAACATGTTGCAATCCGTGATCGAATCCATTCCCGTTCGCGTATTTTGGAAAGACCGCGACCTGCGCTATCTCGGTTGCAACACCTTGTTCGCGCAAGATGCCGGCTTGAGCCGCCCGCCACAACTCATCGGCAAGGATGATTTTGCGATGGGTTGGCGCGACCAAGCCGACCTGTATCGTAACGACGACCGCCAGGTCATCGAATCGCAAAAACCCAAGGTCAACATTGTCGAACCGCAAACGACACCCACCGGCGACACGATTTGGCTCAACACGAGCAAAGTGCCCTTGATGAATCCGGGCGGTGAGGTGTACGGCATCTTGGGCGTCTACGAAGACATTACCGAACGCAAACAAGCCGAACAAGCCCTGCGCGAGAGCGAGGCGCGATTGAAACTCGCCCAATCGGTCGCACGCTCAGGCGTGTGGGATTATGACATCGTCAAGGACGAACTCTTTTGGACAGACGAATATTACAAACTCTACGGCATCTCAAAAGAGATTCTGCCTTCCCGAGACAACTGGTTGCGCTTGGTTCATCCCGAAGATCGAGAGTTGGTCGCCAAGAGCCAGGACGAAGCAATCGCGCGCCGGGAGTACACCGCTTTTGATTTCCGCATTATCCGATCGGATGGTCAAGTGCGCTGGATGAATGCCCAAGGCGCCGTCATCTTGAATTCTGATAACCAGCCCATACGGATTATCGGCACCACGGTAGACATCACCGAGCGCAAACAAGCCCAAGACCTGATCCAAGCCCAACGCGATTTGGCGCGCATCATCAGCAATGCGGCAACGAACGAGCAGGCATGGGTGCAGTGCCTCGACGTGACATTGCGCATGTCTGGGATGGACAGCGGGGGCATCTATTTATTCGACGACAAGCAAGGAACGCTCAAATTAGTTTATCATCAGGGGCTTGGCGAAGCATTTATTCAAGCCACGTCGCACTTTCCCACCAATTCGCCCAGCGCGCGCATGGTACTTGCCGGCAAAACGCTCTATCTTTCATCCGCCGATTTGAGTCAGCAAAAATATCATCGCGACGAAGGGCTGACCGTCGGCGCCATGATTCCGGTACAATCGCAAAACCAAATCCTGGGTTGCATCAATCTCGCCTCGCACACATTAACCCAGGTGCCTGAATATGCGCGGCAAGCGCTCGAAACGCTTGCCGCCGAAATCGGCAACGTCATCATCTACCGGCGCACAGACATTGCCTTGCGCGAGAGCGAAGAAATATACCGCAGTCTGATTGACAGCCAGGACGCCGCCATCTCGACCATTGACGCGCAAGGCGTGTTTCATTTCATCAACCACATCGGCGCGGCGCCGTTTGGCACACCCGATTTTGTCGTAGGCAAGCGCGTCCAAGACCTGTTCCCGCCACACATTGCCGATTGGCAACTGACCCAGGTTCGCTCCGTGATCAGTTCGGGGCTGGGCTTGGTTCGCGAATACGAAACCCAGATTAACGGCAAACCCAGTTGGCGCCGGGTGAGCATCCAACCCATTCACGATGCCGCTGGTCAAATTACCCTGGCAATGGTTAATTCGCTGGATCTGACCGAACGCAAACAAGCCGAACACGCGCTCAAAGCGGAACAAGAACGATTTGCCAGTATCGCCGCGACCGTTCCCGGTGCCATTTGCACTTTTCTCATGCGCCCCGACCATACGCTTTGCATTCCCTACGCCAGCAAAGCCTTCGAGGATATTTACGGGCTGACGCTCGCCGACGTTGCCGAAAACATCAACGCACTCATCACCCGGGTGTCGCCCGATCAAGTTGCCCAACTCGTTCAAGCGGTGGAACAATCAGCGCGTACCTTGCAACCCTGGCGCAATGAATACCAGTACAATCATCCGACCAAAGGTGCCATCTGGCTGGAAGGATATTCCATGCCAATGCGTCAAGCCGATGGCAGTATCGCCTGGCACGGCATCACGACCGACATCACCGCCCGCAAGCAAGCCGAGCAAGCCGTGCGCGAAAGCGAAGAACGTTATCGCAACCTGGTAGATTTGTCGCCGGACGGTATCGTCGTTCATCAAGACGGTAAATTCGTTTTCGTCAACGCATCCGGCATTCGCACCCTCGGCGCAAACAGTCTCGCAGAACTCGTCGGGCAACCCATCTTCGACCGCATTCACCCCGACAACCGCGCTAAAACGCTGGAACGCGGAAGGCGTATGATGAAGGGTGAAATCAGCAAACCCTCACCCTCCGAAGACGTTTATTTGAAAATGGATGGCTCGCCATTTCCGGTCGAGGTCATGTCTAGGCTGATTTCTTATCAAGGACGACCAGCCGTCCAGGTCGTCGTCCGCGACATTACCGAGCGCAAACAAACCGAACACGCCTTGCGTGAAAGCAACGAAATCGCACAAGCAATTTTGAACGCCGCCACCGAATCTGTTTTTCTAATGGATGTCAACGGCACAACGATTGCCGCAGTCGTGAAGAATCATAGTCGAACCAATCGGAATGGAATTCGTTAGCCAAGTGCACGGAACCACCACGCCGCTTTGGGGTGCAACGAAATGACCGCGCCTTTTCCAAGTCGGGGGAAAACTTGCAGGTATACCCAGGGATTTGAACTGGAACGAATCGGTCACGTTGAATTAAATCGGATTTGGAAACGGAACGTCCAAAGTCGCTCGAGTTCAGCCGCGCTGCCACGCCAGTTGCGCCAGGCCTCGAGCAAGCGCCAGGCCAGGTTCTTACTGGAGCCCACCCCCTCCGGAAAAGCCCGGCGGAAGAGCGAACCCTTTTCCATGAGTTGAAACAACAGATGCGCCATTTGCAACAGAAAGTAAAACACTTTGCTCGCGGTCCGATCATGACTATACGGATGTTCCAGTTCAAAGCCCCGATGCTTTTGATTGTTGAACCCTTCATTTTCGATTTTCCAGCGTAAGCGACCTCCTTGATTGGCCAGAGCAATGACATTCGCATTCGCAACAGTAAAATTCGTGAGCCACTGATAGTGAGTGACTTTGGCCGGTTGAGCGGGAGTGGTCGCCGTTTCGCGACAGTCGAGCACAGCGAGCCGATGCTCCTGCTGCGCTGAATCCACGTAAGCAATCTCATTGACCCAGCCCAAGTCTTGGTGGATAGCCGATTGGGGTCCACTTGAAAAACGCACGTGATTTTCGGGGGTGAGTTTAATCAAGGACTCGAACTCGCTATGCACGGTGCTCAGATCCTTGTCTTGCAGCACCACCAAGTATTTCCAGCCATAGCGTTCGCACCGTGCAAACGTGGGACCGCCCGCATACAAGCCGTCCAGTGTGAGACACACGGGTAACTGCGGAAACTGCTGCTTTAACCGTTCGGCCAGACGATAAAAAGCTTTGAGTTCACAATCTTGTTTGGTCGGATGTTCGCCCGGGTTTTCAATAAATTCGGTCATCACCGAGAACGCGAAACCATTGGGCGTGACCAGCTTGGCTTCCAAGACTGGATGGTAATACAAAGTCTGGCCGTGGTGGGTCTGGGTCAGACATTGCTCACAATGTCGCTCGCGATAAACGAGACGGCCTGTCCCATCAATGGCAATGAGATAGTAGTGATCGAGCAACCGATAGGGCGCGAGCACTTTTTTGCGAATCAAAGTTTCGACCATGGTGGAGACCGTCGTTTGGAACTCCGCGGGTTTTAAGCGGCTAAACAACGCGTCGGTGGTATCGCCATGGGGACACTGCGCGACACCGAACAGTGCTTGGAATTTAGCGGCGGACCACGGGTTGCTGCGTAAGAGATGCGTAATTTGGCGACGTGCGCCTAGACGACAGACGTACATGAGCAAAGTGGCAAACCCCAGAGCCGCTAACGGATAGGTGATCAACTCAGGCACACGCGGATCGGTGATGTCTTGAAACAGGGAAGTAAATCCGCCAAAGAAGTGCTGGCTGGTAGCCAGAAAAGCCTTGAGAAGCGCTTGTTGCTCCAGTGTGTCTTGAGCGGAGGATGCGTCGGGCTGATCCGGCGGCGTATTTTCAGAGCGAGTCTGGGTAGCTGACATAGGGGAGTCTCCTTTGGCATGGACACAAGCCTCACCCAGTATACTACCGGAAGACCCATTTGCGCGAAAAAAACTCGTTGGTTAAATTCAAAATCCCACCAATTGCACAGGAAATTTGTGCGAAGAAAAAGTATTCTTCAGGACTGTTTGAAATAGAAAGTTTTTTCGCATTTCTTGTATTGGTCAATCAGATTTTGAACACAGTAGATTGTCAGAGCAGCCCGATTCGTCGCGCAAATTCGTTGGGCGATAACCCTGGTAGCGCCAAGCCTTGGTGCGGACGATCATTGTACTCGGCGATGAACTGGTGCAAGAGTTCCGCCAACTGCTCGTCCGAAGTCCAAACTTTGTCCGCTAACCATTCCTTCAGTGTCCGCACAAACCGTTCCGCGATGCCATTGGACTCGGGACGATGCCGGGCGATCAGCACATGGATAAATTCCTGGCTGAGCGCCAATTGGCGAAAAGCGTTCGCCGTGAAATGGATGCCGCGATCCGAAATGAGAAAGTGCAGTTCAGACGGCAACAAAACCCTTAACGCTTCGACGATCAACTCGGCGGTGACCTTGGGTCCCATGACGAAGAGCGGCAAGCCCAAGCACTGGCGGGTGCAATTGTCCGTGACCACCAAGATCGCCATCCACACGGTCACGAGGGGTAATTGATCGCAACGTTCCCGCAACTGTTGGAGTTGTTGACGCCAGGTCGCGTCGGCGTGCTGGCGCTGCTCAAGTTCTTGCTTGCGTTGGCGGCGGAGGTGCTGCCAGGTTTCGTTGGACATATTTGAATCGCATCGTTGCTGCCGCAGCGTGCGCCACGCGGCAGCTTCGGTTTTGCGCTGTGCGCGCGCTTGACGTCGCGCCTCGCGCAAGGCGAGCTTTTCCTGCCGCAACTGGCGTTTCTGCGCGCGGCGTGCGACTTTTTCTGCTTGGCGCGGTGTGTCTGATGGCGCAGACGATTGTGCCGCCGGCCGTGAAGCGGCGACAAAGGCTTGCATAGCGGCGGTGTAATCAAGCGTCGGGTCTTCAAAGACTTGCCCTGGCCAAGTATGTTCCGCGGGATCGTCCCTGGCGGGACTGATGACCAGCCGACCAGACGAACCACTCACGGCAGGCAATTTGACCTCCGCCGTATGCGTCGCCGGGACAAAACAGAGGTCTACATTGACCGTCTCGCCCGGTTCGTCCGCCGTGCGACTGCTGGGGTGACGCCCCCTTTTTTTGTCAGCGCTTGCAAGGGCGTCCAGAGCCCGGCATCCATTAAGATTCGTTTCACCGTATTCGGACTGACGAGGGGTTCCCAGGAATTCGCTTTGGAAAGTTCATCGGCAATCCGGCGTTTGCCCCACTTGGGGTTGTGACGGCGCAGGTCAATCACGCGTTGCTCAATGTCCTTTGCGGTGCGTGCAGGCTCTTTCGGCGCGTGGCTTTGGCTCTGTTCCAGTGCCGCATAGCCGCCCGTCTCAAAGCGGGGCTGCCAATAATAGAACGTCCCGCGCGCCACATGGGCACGCTGACAGGAAGCGGTGACATCTTGGCTCGCCTCCCAGGTCTCAAACAAAAGTTTGCGTTGATCGGCGGTTGTGCGAGGAAAGTGAATGCGCTGTCGGCTCATACCATCAGCATACACCCTTTCTGGTAATGTTCAAAATCTAGTTGACCAGTACA
>CAZPIR010000188.1:0-3127 GCA_964586085.1 uncultured Anaerolineaceae bacterium
ACACGCGTTTGAAATCACCCCACCCCACAAACTGAATGTTTGCATTATACGGGTCGTGATATGTAACACCGCGTTCGTTTGCCGCGATGATGGCGCTCGCGTGTTCGTACGGCACGAGTTTCACTGATGCGCCATCGGACATTTTGACGATGACCGGCGATTGATACGAGTCTTGCCAGGTGTGCCACCACACAACCGCGCGCCCCGCGCGCAAATGCTCGAGGATGGCATTTTTGAAATCCTCGTACGCTTGACCATACAAAACCTGGGATTTCACGCCGAGGGCAGTCAACCCTTTTTGCAAACCTTGTGCGTACACGCCATAATCGCCGATGCCGCCATAGTATGCACTGTTCGTTTGTCCGCGAATGCCCAGAAATGGATTTTCACTGCGCGGCATCACGGCGAGCAGTTGGTCTTCGGTGAATGCGCCGCGCGACGCCATCGCCGCCGATGCTTCCTCGCACGTCAGCGTTTGCTTTTGTTTGAACAACGGCACGCCGGTCACGCGCACATCGCTCGCGCCGGCGACGGGTGCCGGGCGCGTCACTGGTTTTCCCGGAAGCATCAGGCGTTGGCCGGTGTAAATCATCCAGCCGTTTGGCAAATCGTTTGCCTGGGCGATGATGAATGTCGTCGTGTCATTGCGCAGTGCGATTTGCGCGAGTGTGTCGCCGCTTTGCACAACATAAGAACGCGCCGAGCCGGAAAAATTCGGCGCGGCGCTCACGACCGCTGTTGGAATTTTCAAGGTCCAACCGGTATAGATCAATCCATTCGCCGGCAAATCGTTTGCATCCGACAACGCGTCTGTCGTGGTATTGAAACGCGCGGCAATCGAAAACAAGGTGTCGCCGGCGCGCACGGTGTAAAACCCGCTCGGTGTCGTTGCCGGTGCAGGGTTTGCCTCGCCCGCCGGAATTTTCAAACGCATCCCGGCGTACAGAAACCCATCGAGTTTGACGCCGTTCGCGTTTGCTATTGCTTGCGGTGTGATGCCGTACGTGCGTGCGATGCTGTAAAGCGTTTGCCCCCACGCGACCGTGTGTGTCGTCGGCGAGTCAGCGACGAGGGATGACGTGCTGGCGAGAAATAACGCGAGTAAAACGAAAACTAGTTTCGCACGATGCAATGAACGAACCACGGCGACCCTTGTCCTAAGCGCGCTTGAAGGTGTTGGCAATTTCGGCGAACGATGGACGCTTGCCGTACATTAGCAAGCCCACGCGAAAAATTTTTGCGCCTGCCCAAAATACAAGCGGGATTGTGATTAGCAGGCTGGCGATATTACCCGCAATATCAACCCAGGGAACTTCACTCATTGGCAAACGTAACATCATCATCGTCGGCGCGGTAAAGGGAAAAAAACTCATCACGCGCACAAGAGTCGCGTTGGGATTGGCAAACATGACGCCGGCGAATATCCAGGGCAGGACTGCAAAAAAGGAAAACAGCCCGGCGATTTGTTGACTCTCGCGGATGTTACTGCCAAACGAGCCGGCAATCGCCATGATGGTGCCGAATAAGAGATAGCCGAGTAAAAAGTAACACGATGCCAAAATGAACGAACCCGGATTGAGTACCAGTGCCGCCCCTGCCACCATAGCGCCCAAGCCCCCGCTCACGCCGAACGAGGACAGCACCCAGACACCCACTTGGGTCAATCCCAATGCGCCCAAACCAATCACCTTGCCTACCAGTAATTCACTTGGCGAGACGGACGACAGAATAATTTCGATGACCCGCGTTTCTTTTTCCTCGGCCACACTGCGAAGTAAATAACTTGACGCGGAAAATACGGCGATGAACAGCAAGAAGGAAAAAATGTACGGCGCAAAAAATCCGGCAAAGAAGGCAACGGAATTGTCGGTGTAGGCTGTGCCGCGATTGTCCAGAGTGACCAGGTTAAACTCGACCGGGCGACTGGCGCGCTCGATAATCACCGGGTCTACCTTGTTGGCGAGCAGACCCTCGACGAGGAACGCGCGCAAGTCATAGCTGTTCACCGAGGCGGTGTTACTCAGACCATTCTTGGCATACATTGTGACCTGACCCGAGTCCAGGTAATCGCGAGGAATCACGATGTACGCCGCGATTTCGTTCGATAGCAACGCCGCTTGGGCAGAGTCGGCGTTTTGATAGACGAGCCAGGAAGCGGTGTACTTTTTCGGCAAGGGAATAAAGATCTGGGATTGGTCAATGATGCCGACAAAACGTGATTCCGGCAAGAGTTGGCTTTTTAGCAGAGTGGTCGCCTCGCCGGAAAAAAATCCGACGACGATCAACCCAAGCGCGCCGAGAAAGGGGAACACGAGCGTGACCACAATGAATCCGAGTCGGCGCACGTTCACGATATACTCGTGCTGGGCGATGACGGTGATTTTACGGGTGTCCATGATGTTTGCCTTGGACGACCTGGATGAAAATTTGATCGAGCGGTATGGACGCCATGCCGAACTGTTCGACCGGCCAACCTTGTTCGAGAATCTTTTTGAGAAAATCGCGCGGCTGGGTTGCGGGCGTTAGATAAACCCATTGGGTTTGTTCGTGCATCTCGGTGCGGATTACCTCGGTCCAACCGTCGCATGACAGCGATGGTACGATTTCAATCGCGTGTGGCGCAAACTGTTTTTTAATGTCCGCGAGCTTGCCATACAAGACCGGCTTGCCATGGTCAATCAGCAGGATGCGCTCGCACAAGGCTTCGACCTGGCTCATCTCGTGCGCGGAGAGCGTGATCGTTTTTCCTTGCGCGCGCAAGTCGCGAATTAGTTTTTTGACCAACTCGACATTCACCGGGTCCAGTCCCTGAAAGGGTTCGTCGAGAATAATCAGGTCGGGATCGTGAATCAAACTGGCAATGATCTGCAATTTTTGGTGCATGCCGCGCGACAGCTCTTGCACCTTGTGCTTTGCCCACGCCGACAACTCGACGCGTTCAAGCAATTCCGCCGCGCGCTTTTGCGCGTGCGCGCGCGACATGCCTTTGAGCTGTCCCAGGTATTCGAGCGTTTCGTTCACGTGCAGGTTTGCATACAGTCCGCGTTCCTCCGGCAAGTATCCGACGCGATGCCGCACCTGACCGGGTAACTGACCCAGCACGTATGCCGTGCCGGCATCGGGCTTG
>CAZPIR010000188.1:3137-7449 GCA_964586085.1 uncultured Anaerolineaceae bacterium
CCAGCAACATGCGAATGGTCGTTGTCTTGCCTGCGCCGTTCGGACCAAGCATACCAAAAATCTCGCCGCGATGAACTTGAAAGCTCAGATCGTCCACCGCGACGAGGTCGCGAAAGGTTTTGTGCAGATTTTCAACCAAGATGGCGCAATGGTTTGGAGAAGCCAAACTCAACTCCCGGTAGATTGCTCACTTTCGCCGGATTGGGATGTTTTGCCTGGATTGCCCTGATTCATCGCCGCCATCGCGCGATCCAGTTTCTCGCGCCACGATTGCGCGCGCGACTTTGGTGTTTCGGGTGGAGGCGGTGGGGTGGCTTCCGGCTCCGGCTCCGGCTCCGGCTCTGGTTCAGGTTCCGGCTCAGGGCGAAGCATTTCAAATGCCGGCGTGTCTTGTTCAGGACTGGAATCTTCCGGCAGATCGGCTTGCTCTGCCGATGCTGATTCATCTTCCTGGTCTTCAGGTTCGTAATCTTGGGATGGCGGCAACGGCTCGCCGACCGGCACGTGAAACTCGTCATACTCGCCGAGGGTTGCGGTGGGCACTGGCTCGTCGTCGGTCTCGTCCTGGATTTCCGGCGGCAGGTACGATTCGACCTCATCACCCAGGATGGGCGGTGGAATCATTTCGGCGGGCGGTTCCAAATCTTCTACATCGCGACGCACGTCCGGCATCTCGTCGTACTCTGCCGCGATTTCGGCGGGCATGCCAATTTCACTGCGCGTTTCGCCGGACACGAGTTCATCGCCGCCATTCTCGCCTTCGATCAATTTGTGCCACGCGCCATCCATGCCGTCGTCGGTCACGCCATAATAAACCTGAATCTTGTCGCCGACGCGTTGCGCGAGATCGAAACGCGTTTTGCCGCCGCGCTTGTGCGTTTTCAAAATGCCAATGTCGCCGACCCATTGCACGCTTTCGGCTTTTGGCGGATTCTTTTCGTGTTCCGAAATTGCATATTGCCACAAACTGCGCGCGCTCGCGAGCGTCACGTTTTGCACGATGCGACTGTTTCGCAAATCGCGCACGGAATAATAGTGCGTGCCTTTGCGCACATCGAACGAAACGATTTCGACGCCGGTGCGCGGCGCGGGTACACTCGGCGCGACATGTTCGGATGATTCTTCGGCGGGCGGTAACGGCTCACTCACCGGCGAGGCGGCAAACTCGACCGCAAGTGATTCGCGCACGAGTTGCACGATTTCGTCACGCATCGCGAGCGTCGTTTCATTTTCCGAGCGCACGTAAATGTACGCGCCGTCGAGCGCGTACGGCACATCACTGCCACGCGGGACGATCATTTGCAGAACGCTTTTGCCCTGGCTCTTGAGCACTTCGACCTGGACTTCGAGCGGCGGATTGATTTGTTTCGAGATGGCGCTCTTTAATTCTGTGATTGACGGTTCGGGGCGATCCACGCCGACAACCGGTTGGCGCGCGTGCGCGTTCGCGCCGATGTACATGGTGCCGCCGTTCGTGTTTGCAAGCGCGACGACATTTTGCAAAATCGCCGGCGCGATGGCGCGCTTGTCATGCAGTTTTTCGTGGAACGCCTGCACGAGCGTTTCGCCTTGCTCGCGTGCTTCGCGAATTGGGTCGAAAGGTTCTTCGGTCGCGGCGCGATACGGGCGCGTGCGCGCGAAATCGTTCCCGACAAACACATCCTTGATTGATTCAAACGTCGTTTCGTCGAGCAGGATTTCGGTTGCGCGGTCGCCGACGCCCATTTCGTTTTTGAACTTGGGATCGTACTCGAGTTTGTGCGCGTCACTGCCTTGAATGCAATGCATACGGCGCGGATATTCCGGCTTGATGCCGTTAAAGAACATGGCGGTGCGCCGACGTGATTTCGATTCCAGGTCGGTCACTTCGAGCGCGTGCAGGTTTACATCCTGGGTGTACGCGATGCGGGTCTGTCCGCCGAAATCGAAACCGGGCATCGCGACGCCGTGCGACGAGTTGGCGTGCGCGGCGATGACGAGACCGCCGGCTTGGTTGATCATGCGATACGCGGTTAGCACATCGGTGGTCGCGCCGACCTCGCCACTGCCGTCATCCAATTTATCGGCGGGCACGTTGAGCGAGAGCAGGAGATGGTCGAGTTCGCGCACGCTCGTTTCGGGCGGAAAGATGGCGAGGATGTGAAAACCTAGTGTCGCGGTCAATTCAAAGCCGGGCAGGATCAATAATTTTTCGCGCAAGCGGCGAAACTCGGCAAGTTGTTTGCGTTCGTCGTCCGTCATCCGGTCGAGGCGCGCGAGCGTTTCGAGTGTTTCGACTTGCTGGAGGAAACGCGCGTACCCCATCACAGAATTGTGATCGGTGAACGCGAGAATGTCCAGTCCCTTGTCTTCGGCTTTTTTCAAAAAGTCAAGGTACGAAACGCCCGATTGTTTGTAATCGGCAGACGCGGGAGTGTGTAAATGCAAATCCATCCGGCGCCACTGACGTTGGGAGGCTTTTTTTCGTTGAGGCATGAGAATCCCTTCCTTGGGAATTGAATGGGAAGGGTTGCGCGGGGAGAAAACCGGGCACGAGTCAAAATGGAAATCGTCGCGCCGGCAATGCGCTAAAAAATACGAGCGGTAAAATTCTGGCGCGGCAAAAAAATTTATTCGCGCCAAGCAAATCACTCGCGGGTGCGTTCGCAATTCGGCAAATGTGTCTCGTCTGTATTGGAATGCGAGACGAAATCAAAAATCGAATTGAAACGCGTGAATCGAGCGCGTTGGTTTTCGTTCAGCGTAACCCATCCGAGTACAGACAACCGGAAATGTCGTGCGCGATTGTCTGCGGTTGGATAAGAATGTGTAGTTGTTAAGTGGCTCATCCCTTCGCCCCCTCTTGGGAGAGCGGGTTGGGGGAGTGGGTGAGGTTGTCTCTATTTTTTCTTGGCAGAGCGCGGCGTTTTATCTTTGGTGCCGGCAGATTTTGTCGCACTGCGACCGTTGCCGTTGCCATTTTCATCGGTCGCGTGTTTTTTGCCGAGCGCGGCGTTAAAGACATCGGTCACTTGCTCGACAAAGACAAAGTTCAACTCTTTGCGAACCTGGTCAGGTAGTTCATCCAAATCTTTTTCGTTGCGCTTGGGCAGAATCACGGTCTTGAGTCCGGCGCGATGCGCGGCGAGGACTTTTTCCTTGATGCCGCCCACTGGCAGAACGCGACCACGCAGAGTAATCTCGCCGGTCATCGCCACATCATTCTTGACGAGCCGATTCGTCACGAGACTCGCGAGCGCGGTTGCCATCGTCACACCGGCGCTTGGTCCGTCCTTGGGCGTCGCGCCTTCGGGCACGTGTACGTGAATGTCACTTTTTTCGAACACGGCATTGTCCACGCCCAGCGACTTGGCTTTCGAGCGCACGTACGACATCGCCGCTTGCGCCGACTCGCGCATCACATCGCCGAGTTGCCCGGTGACCATGAAACCCTTGCCGCCCGGCATGCGGGTTGCTTCGATGAACATGATGTCACCGCCCACCGGCGTCCACGCCAAACCAGTTGCCACACCAGGAATCGTTGTGCGTTCGGCAACTTCGGCGTAAAACTTTTGCTTGCCGAGCAGTTCGCTCACCTTGCTCGTCGAAATCACGACCGGCGTTTCCTTGCCTTCTGCAATGTGCGTGGCGACCTTGCGACAGACCGAGCCGATGTTGCGTTCCAGGTTTCGCACGCCGGCTTCGCGCGTGTAATCGCGCGTGATTTGGCGAATCGCCTTGTCCTCGAATTTGATTTCCTCCGATTTGAGTCCGTTCTCTTTCACCTGGCGCGGCACGAGATAGCCCTTGGCGATGTTCAGTTTTTCGTCTTCGGTGTAACCGGAGAGAACCAGGATTTCCATGCGGTCGCGCAGAGCCGGCTGAATCGCGTCGAGTTGATTGGCGGTGCAAATGAAAATCACTTGCGACAAATCAAAATCCACATCGAGATAGTGATCGCGGAACGTTTTGTTTTGCGCCGGGTCGAGCACTTCGAGCAATGCCGACGAGGGATCGCCGCGAAAGTCTTGCCCGATCTTGTCCACTTCGTCGAGCATGATGAGCGGATTGCGCGATTCGGCGCGCTTGATGGATTGAATGATGCGACCAGGGAGTGCGCCGATGTACGTGCGGCGATGTCCGCGAATCTCGGCTTCGTCGTGCATGCCGCCGAACGACATGCGGATGAACTTGCGACCGAGTGCGCGCGCGATGGATTGACCGAGCGAAGTCTTGCCGACGCCGGGCGGTCCGGCAAAACAGAGAATCGAACCTTTGTACGTGCGCGCCTCTTCATCGCCGCCACGTTCGAGCCGCAATTTACGCACCGCCA
>CAZPIR010000189.1:0-7441 GCA_964586085.1 uncultured Anaerolineaceae bacterium
CGGCACGAGGTGCGCGACCTTTTTGGAAATCGCGCCAAAATATTTCGGCAAAAAAGTTTGCATCGAAATATCCACGAGCGTGCCGTCCATGTCAAACAAAATGGCTTTGATTGTCATCTATTCTCCGAAAACACGAATTTATTCAAACATGATTACGCCGCGCGCGCCAACGCCGGATTCCATGTCGGCGAATGCTTGCGCGACCTGGTCGAGTGTGTAGCGTTGCGTGACGAGCAAATGAATCGGCAAACGTCCAGCGCGATACAGCTCGATGAAACGCGGCAAATCCACCTGCGGTCGAATCGAGCCGACGAACGAACCGAGCAAGCGGCGATTTTGAAACACCAGTTGCCCGACCGGAATCGGCACTTCGGTTTTCGCCGCATGCATCCCAACAATCACCGCCGTGCCGCCGGGGCGCGCGCCTTGCAGGGCTTGCGAAATCGTCACCGCCGAGCCGACCGTATCGAAAACGTAATCCACGCCGCCGCGCGAAAATGCTTTGAGCGTCCCCGAAATATCGCATTGCAACGGATTCAAGGTTTCCGTTGCGCCGAGTTGTTTCGCAAAATCCAATCGCGATTCCAAAACATCCACTGCAAAAATCGAATGCGCGCCGGCGAGTTGCGCACCCAGGATTGCGCTCATGCCCACACCGCCGCAACCAATCACCGCGACCGAACTGCCCGGCTCGATGCGTGCGGTGTTGACAACCGCGCCCACGCCGGTCGCGACCGCGCAACCGGTGATTGCCGCCACTTCGAATGGCACATCATCAGGAAATAGAATCGCGCTCGCTTGATCAATCACGGCAAACTCGGACATGGTTGCCGCGCCGAGATAATGTTTGAGTGGCACACCATCGAGGGTTTGCAAACGCGACGTGCCATCGGGCAAATAGCCCGCCAAAACCGTCTTGGGTAACCTCTCGCACAAATTGGGTTGACCGCGCAGACACGCGGGACACGTGCCATCTGCCGGCAACCAATTGACAAGCACACGGTCGCCGGGCTTAAACTGGGTGACGTTCGCGCCAACCGATGCGACAATGCCCGCGCCCTCGTGACCCAGGACGAGCGGCGGTTGTGCGCGCAGTTCGCCGCGCAGAGTGTGCAAATCGGAATGGCAAACACCCGCCGCGTACATGCGCACTAGCACTTCGTTCGCGCGTGGCGGTTCGAGTTCAATCGTTTCAATCGCGAGTTGATGGTACTCGCGCATGACAGCGGCACGAGTTTTCATTTCAACACTTCAGCCAACATTCGATGCGTCGCCGGATTTTCAAAATAATCGTGCGCGCCCGGCATCGAAGGCGCAACCTCGACAAAAATATCGTGGACGTGAAAATCATCCGCGAACAAGTACGTGCTGATCGCGTCCGCAACAAAATCGTTTGTGTCAAAGAGATTATGCCAGCGCGCAATGTGTTGCGCCGAAATTTCGCCGAGACCTGAATCGCGTGAGCGAATGCGAATGAGTTTGCCAAGCGGACAGCCCATCGTAAACCAGTACGCAATGTTGTACCGATGCGCAGCTTGCTTGAGCACATCGAACGACACAACCGTGCCAAGACTGTGACTCGCCAAAATAATTTCGTCGAAATCCTGCGCGGCTTGGTCGAGCGTTGCAACCAAACGATCACGCACGGCTTGCGCCGCGTTCGCGTTCGTGAGGTACACAACGACCTCTTTGATCGTGTCTTGCATCGCCACGTCGAGACCAAAGAAACTGGTCGTGACGATGCCGCGCGCCTGATTCTCGGCTTGCGCGCGCGCATGCGAATCGCGCAACTGTTTTTCGTACGCCGCTTTCAACTGCGCGACCTCCGGCGATTCGACCGCGGCGATACTGAACTGATGCTGGGTAATCACATCCGAATAGTACGCCGGCAAAAAATCGAACGGCTTGCCAAGTTGTGTTTTTACACCACGCACGAGTCCTTCAAAATAATTTTCGGGAATGTCGCCGCCGCCGTGCACAATCACCATCACGCGGCGCGGGGTGCGCTCCGGCGGTTCAGGTACGAGCGGCTTGGGTTTGATTGCCGGTTTTTTGTTCGGTTTGGCAACGACGGCTTTGCCCTTACCTAGATTCGCTTTGGATTTTTTTGTCTTTTTTTTCTGCACCATGTTTTCCTCCTACAAGAAAAACGCAGAGGCGCATCATTGCGCGAAGGATGCGCCTATTCTAATCCAAAACCGGGAATCTGCCAATCACGTACAAAGCCTTGCGAAGGTTTCAAAACCTTCGCAAGGCTTTTGTTACGCTAATTCAAAAATCGCGACAACCTTGATATTGCTTACGGACACCAATGTCTTTCAATTCTACGCTTTATCTTTCAAATCTAATTTGTCCGTCGGTCTGAATGCGCGGCGAACATTCTCCTGTTGTAGCCTTTCTAAAAAATACCCCAGCAATCCTCGCGCCGTGGTCCAGGTAAGTATAAACTCGACGTAATCAAAAGTCCACGGACGAAGCCGATAGAAATCCCTGGTCAGCACAATAAGAAAAATGGAAAGCGCAACGAGGCACATGGATATAAAGGTGAGTTGCCCGAATTCCGCGAGTAATTCGACCAGACCGAATTGAGATAGATAGAGTAGCAAAAAAAACACAGAAGCTATAGTTATCAACCAGACGATAGCAAAGTTCAATACAAGCCAAACCACGAGTTCATTTACCGTAGTTTGCACACGCTTTTCTCGATTATGCTCGTTTCTGTGTTTCATTCGCTTTACCACCCTCGGCGTTTCACGCGAGTTCAAAAATCGCGGTGGTTGCGCGGAGATTTTTATCGCGGCGCACGGGGATGCGATGCGCGCCTTGCAAGTACATTTCTTTTGTGATGCGAATTTTGTGGCGTTCGCAAAACTCGCCGAAATCACGAATCGTCAGCGGACGCGCGCGTGGACTTGCGTCCCAGGGTTGCGGCAAACCGGGCGTGACCGGAATGCGTCCGGTCAACAGCAAACTCAAACGACAACGCCAGTGTCCCCAATTCGGAAAACTCACAATCGCGCGACGACCGATGCGCAACATTTCCTTGATGATAAATTCCGGATCGTTGAGATACGGAATCGTGTAACTGAGAATGACCGTGTCGAACGATTGGTCGGGATAATCGCCGAGACCTTCGTGCAAGTCGCCTTGCCGCACACTGACACCTTTGCGGACGCACGCGAGCACGCCCTGCTCGCTCAACTCGACGCCGCGCCCAACAATGTTGCGCGTTTCCATCAAATGCTTGAGCAGTGTGCCATCGCCACAACCCAGGTCGAGCACTTTTTCGCCGGGTTGAATCAAACCGGCAATCGTGAGCAAGTCCGCACGAAGATTTGTGTTAGTTGATTGATTCATGCCCACTTGATCCCAAACTGATTGACGATGCGGTCGAGAAAATTCGAGAGTAGACCGGTCATCGTTTCAACTTCGAGTAAGAACGCATCGTGCCCCCAACTCGATTGAATGTTCAGGTAACTCACATCGGCCCCAACCGAGGTGAGCGCGCTCACCAACTCTTTTGAGTGGTACGTCGGGTAAAGCCAATCGGACGTGAACGAGACGACGAGGTACACAATGTTCGCGCTGTTCGCAAACGACGCGGCAAGATTGTGATGCCCGTTCGCCAAATCGAAATAGTCCATCGCCTTGGTGATGTAGAGATAACTATTCGCGTCAAAGCGTTCGGTGAAACGCACGCCCTTGTGTTTGAGATAACCTTCAATCGCAAAGTCGGTCGAGAAATCGTAGCCGAATCGCTCGCGCGTTTGCAAACGACGTCCGAACTTGTGATGCATCGAGGCTTCGCTGAGATAGGTAATGTGTCCGATCATCCGCGCGAGCGCGAGACCCGCATTCGGTTTGACGCCCTCGTAATAGTTGCCATGGTTCCAATTCGGGTCGGCGTAAATTGCCTGGCGACCCACTTCGCTGAACGCAATGAGCATCGGCGAGTGAATCGCAGTTGTCGCAATCGGCAGTGCGGCGCAAATGCGTGCGGGATAACGCACGCACCATTCGAGCACTTGCATCCCGCCCATGCTACCGCCGGCAACAGCGAGCAATTTTTCGACCCCAAGGTGCTCGACCAGTTGCGCTTGCGCGCGCACCATGTCGCCAATCGTAATCACCGGAAATTCCAATCCGTATGGCTTGCCGGTCAGCGGATAGATCGAAGCCGGTCCGGTCGAACCCTGACACCCGCCCACCACATTCGAGCAGATGATAAAAAATTTGTTCGTGTCGAACGCTTTGCCCGGACCGATGCAATCGTCCCACCAACCAGGTTGTTCTTCAAAGGGCGTGTGATACCCGGCCGCGTGCGCGTCGCCGGAGAGCGCGTGCAAAATCAAGATGGCGTTGCTCCTGTCCGCGTTGAGCGTGCCGTACGTTTCGTACGCCAACGTGATCGGTCCAAGCGATTCGCCGCTATCGAGAATCATCGGCTCATCTTCAGCAAACGTGAAATACTTGCGTTCGACGATACCGACGGAATTGTTCATGTTCATAGATTGCCTATCGGGGACGGAAGACAAAGGACAAAAGACGAATCCCTTGGATTGTGCTTTCGTCCTTCGTCTTCCATCATTGGTCGTGTTACACTTTTGATAATGCTTGGTCGAGATCCCACAAAATATCTTCGCTGTCTTCGAGACCGATGCTCAAGCGCACAAAGTCCGGCGAAACGCCCGCGCTCGTTTGCTCATCCGCGCTGAGTTGGCTGTGCGTCGTGCTCGCCGGATGAATCGCCAAACTTTTCGCATCGCCCACGTTCGCAAGGTGGCTCAACAATTTAAGGTTGTTGATGAACGCGCGTCCCGCGTCCAAGCCGCCCTTGACGCCAAAACCGAGAATCGCGCCGGCGCCTTTGGGCAGATATTTCTGCGCGCGCGCGTAATCGGGATGGCTCTTCAAACCAGGATACGTCACCCAATTTACTTTGGGATGCGTTTCCAAAAATTCGGCGACCGCTTGCGCGTTCTTGACGTGGCGATCCATCCGCAGACTGAGCGTTTCGAGACCCTGAACAAACAGCCACGAGTTGAACGGCGATTGCGACGCGCCAATGTCGCGCAAAGTTTGCACACGCGATTTGAGGATAAATGCCGGCGCGCCGAGGGTCGCGTAAACGAGACCGTGATAGCTGGGATCAGGTGTCGTGAAATTTGGAAAGCGTCCGCTCGTCCAATCGAAATTGCCGCCATCCACGATGACGCCACCAATGCTCGTGCCGTGTCCGCCAATAAATTTCGTCGTCGAGTGCGTGACGATGTTCGCGCCCCACTCGAATGGTCGGCAGAGGTACGGCGTGGCGAACGTGCTGTCAATCATCAACGGAATTTTATTTTCGCGCGCAATCGCGGCGACCTCTTCAAACGGGAACACGTTGATGCGCGGATTGCCGAGCGTTTCGCCGTACAAAATTTTCGTGTTCGGGCGAATTGCTTTGCGGAAATTTTCCGGGTCGCTGGGATCCACAAACGTCACGTCAATGCCGATGCGCGGGAACGTGTAGTTGAATTGATTGAACGTGCCGCCGTACAACGTCGAAGCCGAAACAATGTGATCGCCCTGCCCGCACAACGCGAGAATCGCCATCGTTTGCGCGGCGTGACCCGAACTCGCGGCGAGCGCGCCTACGCCACCTTCCAGGTCGGCGATGCGTTGCTCGAACACGTCGCTCGTCGGGTTCATGATGCGCGTGTAAATGTTGCCGAATTCTTGGAGCGCGAACAGGCGCGCGGCGTGCTCGGTATCTTTGAACACGTACGAGGTCGTTTGGTAAATCGGCACGGCGCGCGAGCCGGTCGTGGGATCGGCTTGTTGACCGGCATGGAGTTGGCGTGTGGTAAATCCAAATTTACGTTCGTTGGTATTGCTTGACATTCTGTGTCTCCTTGTCTGCGACCGACGACAGTCGCAAAAAAATTGATTTGGTAAAACGGTGAATGCGTAAAGCGCTAATTGCTAATCTCGCTAAATAAAAACCTCCCCGGGAAAATTCTCAATCCAGAGGAGGGTCGTGAGTGAAAGAAAAACCTCTTCCACTGAAAGAAGAGGTAGCTGACAACACTGTCCTCTCATCTCCCAGAGTCGTTCTCTGCCGGAATTGGCACCGCACTCAGTGGTCAGTGGTCAATAATCAGTGGTCAGCGCATTGGTCTGACGACTGTCTACTGGCGACTGTCTACTGCATCAGTTGCCGAGGCTTCACAGGGCCGGTCCCTCCGCCTCTCTGGATAAGAGTAAAATCGCGTACTATGAAATTGTTGTGGGCGTTTATAGCACAAAGATTTTTTTTTGTCAATCACGATTTTGCGATTGGCGGGTCGTCGTCAAAACCCAACACCTCGCGCGTGATGTAGAGCGGGCGTCCTTTCACCTCGTCGTAGATGCGTCCGAGATACTCGCCGATGATGCCCAGCGTAATCATCTGCACGCCGCCGAGAAATAACACGACGACGAGGGTGGTCGCTTGACCCAGAAAAGGATGCTCTTCCATTCCGAGGCGCGCAAAAATTACGCCGAACGCAAACACCGCGCTCGCAACGGCGATGATAAAACCCAGATAAGTCGCAATTTGCAAAGGTAGATAACTAAAGCCGGTGATCGCATCCATCGCAAACTTGAGCATCTTGCGAAGCGGATAGTGCGTTTCGCCGGCAAACCGTTCCTGGCGTTCGTACTCGACACCGATTTGCTTGAACCCAACCCAGCTGGTCATGCCGCGAATGAAACGATGCCGCTCGCGCAACTTGCCCAGCGCATTCACCACTTTGCGATCCATCAACCGGAAATCGCCGGTGTCGAGCGGAATCTTGACATCGGTGATGCGATAGATAATTCGATAAAAAAGTTTAGCGGTGAATTCTTTGAACCAGGATTCGCCGATACGTTTGGTGCGCACGGCGTAAACAACTTCATAACCCGCGCGCCATTTTTCGATCATTTGCAAAATCAATTCCGGCGGGTCTTGCAAATCCGCGTCAATGATGATGATCGCCTCACCACGCGCGTAATCGAGTCCGGCGGTCACGGCAAGTTGATGACTAAAATTGCGCGCAAAGTCAATCACTTTAATACGCGCGTCCTGCCCATGCAATTCACGCATCACTTCCGACGTGCGATCACGGCTCCCATCGTTGACCAGGACTAGCTCCCAGGATTCATTCGTTTGCTCCATCACTTGACAGATGCGACGATACAATTCGGGCAATACTTTTTCTTCGTTAAAACACGGCGCGACAATCGAGAAACACGGCTTGGTCACATTCGCTCTCCATCTTGAAGATAAACAGATGGTTGGATGATAACGCGACCGGGATTTTTTTGCAAATACGCTTGGCGCAGTGCCAGTCAATTTATGTGGCGTGCTGACCGGCGTAATTCGCCGGTCAGCACGCGTCCGATTACTTGACTGGAATCGTCAACACGATGCCCC
>CAZPIR010000190.1:0-1291 GCA_964586085.1 uncultured Anaerolineaceae bacterium
TCCCATGCCCACCAGGTTACCGCGATGAATACGCTCGAACGATTGCGCGATAACTGCTTTGACGCCAAGGAGTGCGGTACCTTTCGCCGCCCAATCGCGCGACGATCCAGTGCCGTACGCTTTGCCTGCAATGACGACGAGTGGCACGCCTTCCGATTTGTATTGCATCGCCGCGTCGTACATCGCCATCTTGGTTCCGTCCGGCAAATGCAAGGTGTTGCCGCCCTCTTCACCACCCAGGATCAAATTCTTGAGCCGGATGTTCGCAAAGGTGCCGCGCATCATCACTTCGTGATTACCGCGACGTGTGCCGTACTGATTGAAATCCGCCGGCTTGACACCGCGCTCGACCAGGTATTTCGCCGCCGGCGAATCTTTGGCAATGCCACCGGCTGGCGATATGTGATCGGTCGTGATGCGGTCGCCAAACAGACCCAGGATGCGTGCGGCGTGTATTTCGCGCAGAGGTTCCAAGCCAGGTTTCAAATCCATAAAGAACGGCGGCTCGTGAATGTACGTCGAGGTGTTGTTCCACGCAAACGCTTCGCCGCCACTCACCGGAATTGCATTCCACATCGGATTGCCATCGAACACATTCGCGTACGTTTTCGTGAACATGTCCGAGTCAATCGTCTTCATCGCATCCGCGATTTCTTTTTGCGAGGGCCACACATCGCGCAAGAAGACCGGCTTGCCATCCGTGCCGGGGCCCAGCGGCTCTTGTTCGAGATTAATGTCGGTTGTGCCCGCGAGCGCGTACGCGACGACGAGTGGCGGCGATGCAAGAAAGTTTGCGCGCACGAGCGGATGCACGCGTCCTTCAAAGTTACGATTGCCAGAGATGACCGCCGCCGCCACCAAATTATTTTCGCCGATGGCTTTGGACACCGCATCGGGAAGCGGACCACTGTTGCCGATGCAAACCGTGCAACCATAACCCGTCGTGAAAAATCCCAGTTGTTCCAGGTAGGGCGTCAAACCGGATTTGTCAAAGTACTCGGTGACGACCTTGGAACCCGGCGCAAGCGATGTTTTGACGTGCGGTTTCACTTGCAGTCCGGCTTGAACTGCTTTTTTCGCAAGCAAGCCCGCGCCGAGCATCACAGACGGATTGCTCGTGTTCGTGCACGAAGTAATCGCGGCAAGCACAACCGCGCCGTGCGTGATGTCGGATTTTACATTTTGAATATCGGCGGGAGTCAAACCATAGCCGCCTTCTTTGACCGGCGCAACCAACGTTTTTTGCATCAACGATTTCAGTCCACCCAAAGCCACGCGCTCTTCCGGATTT